>NZ_JBSFDB010000077.1:0-27586 GCF_053593695.1 Streptomyces sp. NPDC002144 | reverse complement strand
CCAAGCCCGCGCAGGTCCGGTGCGATGACTCGGTAACGGTCGGACAGGTCCGCCATGACGTCGGTCCACAGCTCCCAGGTGTGAGGGAAGCCGTGGAGCAGCAGGACGTTGGGCCCCGATCCGGCGATGGCCACGTTCAACTCGGTGCCGTTGACGGGGATGCGGCACAGCTCGGGCATGGGGAACTCCAGGGATAGCCGGTAACCACTAGTGACCAGCAAACGCTAGGGGACTAGCCTGGAGGTTCCAAGACGGCACTTTCCCTTCAGGTGGTGAGCTCCGGGTGACCACGTCGAAGCGCGGCGATCTGTTTAGCCCACTGTGCCCGACCCGGCAGCTACTCGATCGGATCGGGACCAAATGGACCTCGATGACGGTGAAGGTCCTGGCCGAGTCAGCCCCGGGCGAGGTGCGCTTCGCAGAACTGCGGCGCCGTATACCGGGCATTTCGCAGAAAATGCTCTCCGCGACCCTTCAGAGCCTGGTCCGCGACGGCCTGGTTGCCCGGCGAGTCGAACCAACAGTGCCACCCCGCGTGCACTACCAGCTCACCGCGCTGGGCCGCTCCCTCGACGGCCCGCTGGACGCCCTGCGTACGTGGGCGGAGCAGCACATGGCAGCAATCGAACGCAACAACCGCCGCGCCGACCAGCTGCCCCAGGAGCCCCAACACCCTCGCCAGGAGCCGGAGTAGGAACGACGTGGCAGGCCGAGTCGTGGACGTCACCGGCTTGGAACCTCGAGCCAACGACTCGGCGGCGGCGTTGTCGCAGCACGAGCCGGTGCGGTGCACCCATGCTCTGCCGGGGCCCCAACTGGCCTATCTCGCGGCGGAGTTCGTTGGAGATGTATGCACTGCCGCGGTCCGAGTGGGCGATGCATCCGGGCTGGAGCCGACGGCGTCCGGCGGCCATCCTCAGCGCATCCACGACCAGGAAGCGCGGTGGTGGTTGGCAGTCGAGTAACCGACGATCTCGCGCGTGGCGAGGTCCAGCCAGGTCGCCAGATGCAGACAGCCCTTGTCGGTGGGGATGTAGGTGATGGCGCCGACCACCTCATCCCTGGCACCCTCGCGGTGACGTGGCGGCCGAGCAGGTCTGGGGCGGGCACCCGGCGAAATTGATCTTGATCGGCTAGGTCGGGTATCGACATCTTGACTGCCACACCACGCCGCAGTGCTCGCACGTCCACTCGCGGACGTTCAACGGCAGCTTCGCCGCGACGTGCCGCAGGCCCCGCACAGCTTCGTGCTGGGGAAGAAGCGGTCGATCACGACGAGGTCGCGCCTGTACCAGGCGCTGCTCGCCGTACCAGGCCCGGGTGCGCTCCTCCAGTGCCTTGTTGTACACCAGGCGGACGCAGCCGAACGTGCGCGACAACTCCGCCGCCTGCTCGTTGGTGGGGTAGAAGCGGTACTTGAACGCCCGCTTTACCTGCCGCATCGCACCTCACGGGTTATCAGCTCCCGTGTGAGCGCTGGGTGTCGGCCGGTGTGCGGCAGGCGTCGGTCCGCCCTGGCAGCGAACCGACTTCTCCTGCCCTGCTCCGCAGGAGCTTCGTTTCCTCCCCGGCCTGAAGGCCGGGGTATCCACGAAGGAAGGCCCCGATGAAGAACGAGAATGGCCTGTGGGCCGGGTAGCCGACAGCAAAAGCTGCCCTGCCGTCGAGTTCTCGCACGGCGTCGGCGTGACCTTCAGCAGTTCCACCCGGGTCAGAGGTCGCCGAGCCAGTCCAAAAGCCGGCCTCCTTCGTGAAGGATGATCTCCGGGTCGTTCAAGATGTTGGACATCATCGACATTCCCTCGTAGCAGGCGACCAGGGTCATCGCCAGCCGGTCCGAGTCGGGTCGCCCGAGCTCGCGAAATTGGCGAGCGATCCAGTCCAGCAGGCGCCGGTAAACAGCGGCGGCTTCAGAGCTGAGGGCGTTGTCCGGCCGTTTGCGTAGCTCCATGGCCAGGGTGCCGGTCGGGCATCCGCGACGGGCGGCCTCGTGTCGGTGGCTGATCCACTCTCTGACCAGGGATTCGACTCTGTCGCGCGGATCGGCCAGCTCATCGAGCCGAGCGAGAAGCTCATTCTGGTAGCTGTCGTGTTCGGACAGCGCCGCCCGGACCAAATCGTCCTTGGTCTTGAAGTAGTAGTAGACGTTCCCGACCGGAACGTCGGCCTCGCGAGCGATGTCAGCCAGCGTGGTGCGCTCGACCCCCTGCTGATGGAGCACCTGGACGGCGGCCTCGGTCAGCCGCCGGCGCTTCTGCGCCGCCCGCGCCTGCAAGGCCCCAGATTTAGTCACCCACCTGACTATAGACAGCTCGCGGAACCTCAGCCACCTTGGGTGAACTGCTGGGAAGGCCGGGCCGAGGAGCCCGCCTACAAGGGCCGCTTCCGCACGGTGCTGTCGGTGGACACTCCGCAGGGCTGGGACCTGAACATCACGCGGGTGCACCGCGACATGGTCAACCTTCCCAAGGTCGGCCGGGTCCCTTTCCGCTGGACCAGAACCTTCCCGTGGGCAAGAAGGGCCAACAAGGAGAACCGGATCACCGGAGCGCGTCTGGTCAAGGGCGCGCTGGGCTGGCACATCGCCTTCGCGTCCAGAGCCTCGACCGCGCCCCCGAACCCCACCAGGGGCCGGAGGACCGGCATCGACGCCGGAGTCACCATCCCCCTCGCCCTGTCCACCAAGGACCACCAGGACCACGGGCGCCCGCCGCGCCTTCCGGACGGCAGCGCCGATCGCGACAAGTGGCTGACCCCGAAGGAAAAGGCCAAGCTACCTCAAGCTGGAGCGTCAGGCCGCACTCAGCAAGAGCTTCCGCAAGAAGGGGGAGAAGACCTCCAAGCGGTTGCAGCACACCTACGACCAGATCAAGCGGCTCCGAGCAAAAGCCACGCGACGAGCCCTCAACTGGCAGCACCAGGCCACTACTTGTCTCGCCCGCACGCACGGCGTGCTGGTGGTCGAACAGCTCACCATCCTCGGCATGACCAAGAGCCCGGCCCCCAAACCCGACTCCGCAGGCGGGGGCGTGTTCCTGCGTAACGGGGCCGGGGCGAAGGCCGGACTCAACCGTGCCATCGCCCAGGAGGCGTGGGGGCGGACCGTGACGATGCTGACGTACAAGAGCGCCCGCTACGGCGGCCGGCTGGTCAAGGTTCCCGCCCCGCACACCTCCCGGCGGTGCTCGGCCTGCGGATTGACCACCCCTGGCAGCCGGGAGAGCCAGGAATTGTTCTCTTGCAAGAACGCCGACTGTGGCTGGACGGCGAACGCCGACTGGAACGCGGCGAGGAACATGCACCTGTAGCGGACCGGCCACGTGATCGTGGAGGTCCCGGCCGCCGGAAGGCGCGGTCGCAGGGCGGGTAAAACCGTCAAGCCTGCCGCCGCAAGGTAGACGGGAATCCCCTTCCTGAGCGCAAGCGAAGGGAGGGGAGAACTTCAATGGGGGATGTCGATCAGGACGCGGCCGCGGCCGCCGGCGTCGATGCGGTCGTGGGCCTGGGCGATGCCGGCGAGCGGGAAGCGGTCGCCGACGTCGACGGTGAGGGCGCCGACGGCGGCCGCGGCGGTGAGGTCGCGGGCGGCCTGGCGTTTGGCCTCGGCGGGGAAGTCGTCGCTGCCGAGCAGGCGCAGGGTGACGTTGTTGAACAGCAGGGTCCAGAACGGGATCTCGGTGCGGTTGGAGCGGGTGGCGTAGGCGGCGATGACCGCACCGTTCGCGGCGACGGCGTCGTCCAGGTCGGCGTTGTCGGACAGGGCGACCTCGACGATCCGGTCCACGCCGTCGGGTGCGTGGGCGCGGATCGCGGCGGCGGGGTCGCCCGAGTCGAGGGCGATGGCGTGGGAGACCACCGCGGGATCGATCCGGTCCAGTTCGGTGCCGTGTCGGACCGTGCCGATGACGGTGGCCCCGCCCCAGCGGGCGAGCTGGGCGGCCAGCGAGCCGACGCCGCCGAGGACGCCGTTGACCAGCACCAGTTTGCCGTCGACGGGGCCGTCGGCGAAGACGGTGCGGTGCGCGGTGATGCCGGGGATGCCCAGGCTCGCGCCGAGATCGTCGGAGAGGTGGTCGGGCAGCGGGACGGCGAGGTCGCCGGGGACGACCGTGTACTGGGCGGCAGTGCCGAAGGGGCGGTAGGACTGGGCGCCGTACACCCACACACGTGTGCCGACGCGGCGCAGGTCGACGCCGTCGCCGACGGAGTCGATGATGCCTGCGGCGTCGCTGTGCGGGATCACCCGCGGATACGGCATGGCCGTGCCGGTCCAGCCGCGCCGCTTCTTGGTGTCGCCGGGGTTGGCGCCGGAGACGGTGACGCGGACCCGGACCTCACCGGGGCCGGGGGCGGGGTCGGGCAGCTCACCCAGCTGGAGCACGGCTGCCGGGCCCTGCTCGTCGTACCAGGAGGCAAGCATGGTCAGTCCTTCCGATCACGGGTGTGGGTCTGAGGGTGGGGCTGCTCGTCGGAGCCTGGGGTGCCGTCGCTGTCCAGGAGTTCGTGGAGCCAGGCGCGCTCGGCGCGGCTGATGGCACGGGCGGTGAGCAGCATGCCGCGCCGGTAGGGATCACTGACCTGCTCGGCGCGCAGCGGCGTATCGCCGTCGTAGAAGAAGCTGGCGGGGGCCTCCAAAAAATCCAGGCGGCGTCGCAGCACGGCGTGCTGCTCGGCGCTGTCGGGCAGCAGCGAGAGGAACGCCAGGATCGTGAACCAGCGGGAGAAATCAGTGATCTCGTGCTCGGCCGGATCCCGCAGCCGCCGCAGCATGTCCTCGCGTCCTAGCGCGGTCAGGTTCAGCACGTACCGGCCGCCGCCCGCTTGGGGGGCGGGACGCCGTTCGATCAGGGCGGCCTTCGTCAGCCGGTTGATCGCCGGGTAGAGGGTGCCGTCGCTGACCGGACGGCTGTAGCCGGTCAGGTGCGTGATGCGGCGGCGCAGCTCGTGACCGGGCAGGGGGCCTTCGGCGAGGAAGCCAAGGATCGCGAGTTCAAGCATGACCCCAGGATCTCACATCGAAACGATGTGCACATCGTTTCGATGTGAAGTGCCGGGGGGTGCCCACTCCGTACTGCCTCCAAGGCCACCCCGGCAGGACCGGTCGCCCGCGCTGCACCCCACGACGTCGGCTTGTGGCGCCCGTGTTCCGATCGGACGGCGCCGTGGTTCATGTGCGTGCCGCGTCGATCTTCCTAAACTCCGACGGCAGGGGAACACCCCGACTGTTCCGGGACGGGCGCACACAAAAGAAACGAAGAGGTCCGTCCCCGGGGAAGAAGGAGACGTGATGGACCATCGGCCTTATGACTATGTCGTGGTGGGAGCAGGGACGGCGGGATGCGTGATCGCCTCCCGGCTCTCGGAACGCTCCGGTGTGCGGGTGCTGCTGCTTGAGGCGGGAGCCCGTGACGCCACCGAGTCCATGGCGTCTCCCTGGGGTTTCCTGGTACCCGACCCGGCATCCCTGTGGCCGGGTGCCTCGACCGTGCAGGCCAGTACGGGCAGGGCGGTGGAGCTGCGGCGCGGCAAGGCGCTTGGCGGATCGTCGAGCGTCAACGGCCTCCACCACCTGCGGGGGCATCGCTCCGGTTACGACGTCTGGCCCGGCCTCGGTGCTCCGGGCTGGGGTTTTGACGATCTGCTGCCCTACTTCCGTCGCAGCGAGAGCGCTCACGGTCGTGACGCCTCCCTGCGGGGCACCGACGGGCCGGTCGTGGTTGCCCCGGTGGCGGAACCCCATCCCCTGACCGCGGCGTTCGTCGACGCCGCAGTGGAGGTCGGGTTCAAACGCGCCGACGACATCAACAGCGGGCTGGAGACCGGGTTCGGGTGGAGTGACATGAATCTGCCCGGAGGCGCCCGCCAGAGCGCGGCCGACGCCTACATCCGTCCCTTCCTCGACCGGCCGAACCTGGATGTCGTCACGGACGCGACCGTGCTGCGGCTGCGTACCGCAGCGGGCCGCTGCACCGGCGTCGAGTACACCGTCGGCGGCGAGCACCAGTCCGTCGAGAGTACCGAGGTGGTGCTGACCGCGGGAGCGATCAATTCCCCACACCTTTTGATGCTGTCGGGGATCGGCCCGGCACGACACCTTGAGGATCACGGCATCGACGTCGTCGCCGATCTGCCGGGCGTGGGCTCCCGTCTGCAGGACCACCCGATGGTCGGCGTGGTGTACGAGACGACCGAGCCCGTACCGTTCGTTCCCGGCAACCCGCCGAGCGAAATGATGGGCCTGCTCCACAGCGATCCCACCGCGGCCCGGCCGGACCTTCAGATCTTCTTCGTTCCCGCACCGCTCCCCTCACCCTGGGGCGGGCTCCCGGCCAACGGCTACACCATCTGTTTCTCCGCGGTGGCTCCGCACAGCAGCGGCACCGTGCGCCTGTCCGACGCCCGGCCCGGCAGCGCTCCCCTCGTCGACCCCCGTTACTTGGCCGATGACCGCGACATGGAAGTCATGCGCAGGGGCCTGGCCTTGGCGCGCCGGATCGGGAAAGCGGACGCGCTCGCCGGGTGGCGCAAGCAGGAGGCAGTGCCGGGCTCCGGGACGAGCCGCGAAACCGAGGACGCATTCATCCGCGAGTCCTTCGGCGCCTACTTCCACTACACCAGCACCTGCCGCATGGGAACCGATCCCGACGCCGTCGTCGACCCCGCGAACCTGCGCGTCCACGGGGTGTCCGGACTACGGGTCGCTGACGCCTCGGTCATGCCGTCCATCCCCTCGGCCAACACCAACGCCACTGTCTACGCCATTGCCGAACGGGCCGCCGAACTGATCGCTTGACCCCTCGGCCGGTTCGTCTACAGCGACTCCACTCCGGTCGAGCGGGCGTACTCAGTGGGAGTCTGGCCGTACTGCTTCTTGAAGGCCCGGGTGAAGTGACTGCTGTCCGCGAACCGCCAGTGAGCGGCGAGTTCCGAGATGCTCAGGCGACCGGACGGCGCGGTGAGGGCGAGCCGGGCCTCTTCCAGCCGCCGGTGGCGGATGTAGGTGGTCAATGGCTCGCCCACCGCGGTGAACGCCCGCTGCAGCGTACGGACGGAGACGTTGAGTTCACGCGCGAGCATCGCCGGAGAAAGCTCGGGATCAGTGAGCCGGATGTCCGCGAGGTTCTTGGCCGCCTCGGCGAGTGCGGGAGCCAGCCGAGGTTCCACGTCGTCGAACCGGCCCCTCGCCACCGACTTGGTCAGCTCGATCAGGCTGCTGTGGGCGGCTTCCACACCGGCCGTACTGAGGTCGGCCACGGTTGCGTGGATCATGTCCGCGAGGGCCGTCAGCAGGCGGACCTCGGCCGAGTCCGCCGACCCGGTGATGATCCGGTTCCCGAGCAGGGGTTTGAGCACCGTGGAGGGCAGGACCATGAATTGTGCCCTGAGGTGCGGCGCCGTCTCGAAGACCGACTGGCGCCCGACACGCCGGAGGAGGAACTGCCCGGCCGATACGGTCTGTTCGCCGCGATCGGGCGGGCTGCCCAACCACCATGCGCCGCGCCGAACTACGTACATCTCCACCACGTCCTGCTCGCCGCCCGGGGCGTCCGTGGTCCGGGTGGCCGACGCGGCGTGGAGATCGGCGATAGCCACTCCGCGCACCCTGGCTACGCGGCCTCTGACCCGGAAGTCACCCACCGAGTCCGGGCTGAAGGCCGGCAGCTGGAAGACATCGTCGCCGATCTGTGTCTCCCACCCGCGCCGGAAGGCATCGTGTCCTTGCGATGCGGCGCCCGGGAGTGTGGAGTCCGGTAAGAACACCCCGCGTACCCCGTCGGCCGCTGCTCCCGTGCTGTTCATCCCTCTCCGATCCGGCATTCATTGCTTCAACGCCGTTTTGTGGTGCTCGTGTTCCCTGCGGACATCGCCGTTTCGTTGGCGCCTGCAGGGAGATCTTGGGAACGTGAAGGTCTCTTGAAGTGCAGTCCGGTGGCTCGTTGAGGTGGTGTCAGTAGTTCTTCTCGCTCTCATCTGTCGGACTGCCGAAGACACCGTGGTGGGCGGCGGGGTCGTCGGTCAGCTGCTGAGTGCCGATAACGTCCAGGACCTGCAGTTTGTCGTAGCTGTCCGTGCCGGGTGTGGCCGTGAAGACGAGGAGTGAGTGCTCCTGGTCGGGGTCGAGAAGTGTCTGGCGGTGGAGGGTGAGTTTGCCGACCTCGGGGTGGACGAGGCGTTTTTCGTCGGTGTAGATGAGGCCGACTTGGTGCTCGTTCCAGATGACCGCGAACTCCTCGCTTTCGTCCAGGAGCCGGCGGGTAAGGGCCGCAGCTGGTGAGTGCGGGCCTTGCCGGGCGGCGGTGTGCCGCAGCTGGGCAGTGTAGATGCGTCCGTGGGCGGTGTGGTCGGCCGCGGGGTAGATCAGCCTCGAGGAGGGGTCGGTGAACCACCGGTAGACGGCACTCCTGGCTGGGCCGGTGTAGTGGGTCTGGTCGCCGAGCAGCGCCGTCGCTAGCCGGGTCTGGACGAGGGTTTCGCCGACGCTGCCCATGATCTGCGCTGGGGTGTCCTGCAGCCGGTCCAGGATGCGCATGAGTCCCGGGCTGACGTGGTCACCGCGCAGGATGCGCCGGGGTGTGCCATGGCCGGCGAGCAGGAACAGGTGGTCTCGTTCCGCCAGGGACAGGCGGAGTCCGCGGGCGATCGCCGCGATCATCTGCTCGGATGGCTGCGGGCCCGTTCCCCGTTCCAGGCGTGCGTAGTAGTCGGCGGACATGCCGGACAGTTCGGCGACCTCTTCCCGGCGCAGGCCGCGGGCCCGTCTCCGGGGCCGGCGTGGCAGCCCGATGTCCTCGGGCTGCAGGGCCTCGCGACGGCCCCGGAGGAAATCCGCGAGCTGTGAGCGGTCCATCATCCCTCTTTCCTGCCGCGGCTCGCCGCCGTTGTGCCGCGATCTTCGTGCCCGACCAGTGTGACGAGGGAACCGCCGGTTATCCACGGCCTGCCGATCAGTGGATAAGCGCGTCCTTGTTCCGTGCCGCGTTGCCGGATCGACTGGATCACCGCGGCCGTTCAGGCCGTGAGAGTGAGCGCAGCCCTGGCCTGCGCCGCAACGAGGGGAAATACGCCATGACGCAATGGACCGCAGCCGATCTGCCCGACATGACGGGCCGCACCGTGGTGGTCACCGGGGCAACGAGTGGGATCGGCCTGGTCACCGCGCGTGAGCTGGCCCGCGTGGGGGCGCGTGTTGTCCTCGCCGTGCGGTCGGTGACCAAGGGGGAGGCGGTTGCCGGCATGTTCCAGGGGCGTACCGAGGTACGTGAGCTCGACGTGTCCGACCTCGCCTCGATCCGGCAGTTCGCGGCCCACTGGTCGGGCGCGATTGACGTCCTGATCAACAACGCAGGGATCATGGACGTGCCGCTCAGCCGCACGGCCGACGGGTTCGAACTGCAGATGGCGACCAACTATTTCGGACCGTTCGCGCTGACGAACCTGCTCCTGCCCCACATCAGCGACCGGGTCGTCTCCGTCTCCTCCCAGCTGCACCGGATGGGCAGGACACACCTGGATGACCTGGCGGACCTCAGCGGGCAACACCGGCGCTACAAGGCCACGGCCGCCTACAACGACTCCAAGCTGAACCTGATGCTGTTCTCCACCGAACTGCAGCGACGCCTGTCCGCGTCCGGCAGCCCGGTCAGATCTCTCATCGCCCACCCCGGCATCGCCGCGACGAACCTTGCCAGTCACTCCGCAGCCGGCAAAGTGACCCGGGTGCTCGGCTTCCTGTTCAACGATGCGGAGCACGGCGCCCTGCCGTCGCTGTACGCCGCCACCCAGGACCTTCCCGGCAACGCGTATGTCGGCCCGAGCAGGCCCGGTGGCATGAAGGGCTACCCCAAGATCGGAAAGCCCGCTGCTGCCGCCCTCGATCCCACGACGGCCGCCCGGCTGTGGGCCCTGACCGTCCAACTGACCGGCACCGGAGCGGATCTGCCTGCCGCCGCCTGACGGGGCGTTCCTGACGCGCAGTCATCCCATCGGATCGACCGATCCCTCCAGCCCACGGAAGCAAGGCATCACACCATGAGAACCACGGGAAACACCATCTTCATTGCAGGCGCCACGTCGGGCATCGGGCTCGGCCTGGCCCTGAGTCTCCACGCGGCAGGCAACAAGGTCATCGTCGGCGGACGCCGCGAGGAGCAACTGCGCCGGATCACCGCCGAGCACCCTGGCATCGAGGCCGTCGTGATCGACGTCACCGACTCCGCCTCGATCCAGGCGGCATCCGAAGCGGTCCAGACGCGCTTCCCCGACACGAACGTGTTGATCACCATGGCCGGGATCATGCAGCCGGAGGACTTCCACACCGCCGGTTTCCTCGGCACGGCCGAGGCCACGGTCGCCACCAACCTGCTCGGCCCGCTGCGCCTGATCGCCGCGTTCACAGAGTTTCTGGCCGCCAAGCCGGAAGCGACCCTGATGACCGTTTCATCGGGACTGGCCTTCGTACCGCTGCCGCTCACTCCCACTTACAGCGCCACGAAGGCGGCGATCCACTCGCTGACCTGCGCTGTCCGCATCCAGCTCGCGGACACCGGCATCCAGGTGATCGAGCTCGTGCCGCCCGCCGTACGCACCGCGCTCATGGGGCAGGAGAACGCGGAGAACGCCATGCCGCTGGAGGACTTCCTCTCCGAGGTCATGACCCTCCTGGAAACCCAGCCCGACGCGCACGAAGTCCTCGTCGAGAACGTGAAGTTCCTTCGCTTCGCCGAGGCGAACGGTAGCTACGACCAGGTGCTCGGCCTGCTCAGCAGCCACTGACATCCCTGCGGCGCGGACCGGACACATTGGCAGTCCCGCAAGCCGCAATCCCCGAACACTGATTCCCGGGTCAGCGCCGACCGACCCCGGCACAAGGAGCTGTCACCTATGAAGTACCTCGAAGCAGCCGACCGCGCGGAGACCTTCGTCCCGCACGCGTTTCCGGAGCATCTGGTCGACCTCGGCGAGATCCGGATGAACTACGTGGTGGCGGGCGAGCCCACCCGGCCGGCACTGTTGTTGATCCCCGCCCAGACCGAGTCCTGGTGGGGCTACGAGCGGGCCATCCCCCTCCTCGCCGAGCACTTCCAGGTGTACGCGGTCGACTTGCGCGGCCAGGGCCGCAGCACCTGGACACCAGGGCGCTACACGCTCGACAACTTCGGCAGCGACCTCGTCCGCTTCATCGATCTCGTCATCGGACGGGAGACCATCGTCAGCGGACTGTCCTCCGGCGGCACCATCGCCGCGTGGCTGTCCGCATTCGCCAAGCCCGGCCAGATCCGGGCCGCCGTCTACGAGGACGCACCCCTCTTCGCCTCGGAGACCAACCCGTCCATCGGCCAGTCGATCAGCCAGGGCATCGGCCCGATGTTCCGGCTGTGGAACAAGTGGCTCGGCGACCAGTGGTCGATCGGCGACTGGGCGGGCATGCAGAAGGCGCTACCGAAGGAACTTCCGGCATCGATGCTCAGGGCCCTGGCCGCCTTCGCACCCACCGACACCGGGGACACGCTGCAGGGCCCTCCGCAGGACCTCAAGGAGTACGACCCCGAGTGGGGACGGGCGTTTGCGTCGGGATCGGCCACCGCGTCATGTGACCACGAGAACATGCTCGCCCACGTCAAGGTTCCCGTCCTGTTCACGCATCACTTCCACCAGGTCGACGAAACAACCGGCACCCTCATGGGCGCCCTCTCCGACCTGCAGGTCCGCCGGGTCGAAGAACTCGTCACCGCCGCCGGCCAGCGGTTCACCTACCGGGCCTTTCCCGAGATGCCCCACTCGATGCACGGCCACGACCCAAAGACGTACGCGCGTACCGTCGTCGAATGGTCCACCACCCTGTGACCACCGGCCTAATCTGACGGTGCTGCACTGGGTGTACGCGACACCCGGGGACGTGGCTGCGGTGGCCGAGCCCTCGTGGGCCACGGACGTCTGCCTGCGGGGGAGGACGGCGCAGAGTGGGGCGAGGCGACGCATGTGCGGGCCACGATCGACCGGTTCCGCGCCACCCTGCAGGACCCCGACGGTCTCTGGACGGGCCGTGGCTAGGCCCGGCATCTCGGGAGGCCGATTTCGAAAGGGTCGGTGGGACGCTCACATCCCTCCGCGCGGTACGCGCCGGATCGGCCCCGGCAACAACACCCGCCTGCTCGGACTGATGACCGTGGGCGGGTCTTTCGCGTCGGGTCCGCTCTCGTGGAGTGCCTCCGGCGGGTCGTCGCCCTCGCCGGCGCCCGGCCCGACCTGGTGCGCGGGGATCACGTTCGGGCAGCGGGAGGCAACGGGTCCCGCGCCGTCGGTCTCGAAGTCGAGTTGACGGACGTTGACTTCTTCGACGCTTCCTTCGGCGCTGGCGCAGCGTGTTTCCCTGTGCCGCGGTTTACGAGGCACTGGCCGGCGCAAGCGAGGCGAGATGCAGACGGCCAGCTACGTGCTCGGCGAAGCGCTCTGTCGCTGCCGCGGACACCCCCTGGGCGTGGAGCATGATTGCAGCTCGGCCAGAGTGCACACCGCCACGTCGCTTTCCACCGCGAAGACACTGGGGTCCGAATGCCGCCGCCGTGGCGTACCAATCAGCCAATCTGCAGTCAGTGGCGGCCGCGACGTGGAGATGCGCCGGCCAAGTGGGAAGGATGAGTAGCCAAGGACTTGTCCGTCGAAGGCCGGTTGGGGAACGGAGGGGGATCCGATGACGCTGGCCATCCTCGGAGGAGAGCCCACGATCGGCGACCCGGGTGTCATCGGTAACCCGGTCGCCTTCACGGCGCAAGATCGGGACGCCGTGATCCAGTTCATGTACAGCAAGAGCGGACGGCTGTCCTTCTACGGACGCGAAGGCCTGTTGGGACGCTACGAGGACGAACTGGCCGCCTTCCACGGCGTGCGCTACGCCGTTCTCACCAACTCCGGGACCAGTGCCCTGTACTCGGCCTACTTCGGACTCGGGCTGGAGCCCGGCGACGAGGTCATCGCGTCGACGTACACATTCCTCGCGACCGTCACCCCACTGGTGAGCCTCGGAGTCGTTCCCGTCCTCGCTGATGTGGACCCGGAGACCGGCAACCTCGACCCGGACGACGTCCGCAAACGCATCACCGATGCCACCCGGGCCATCGTGGTCACCCACCAGTGGGGCCACCCGGCCGAGATGGACGAGATCATGCAGATCGCCCAGGACCACAGCCTGCGCGTCGTGGAGGACTCCTCGCTTGCGATCGGCGCCACGTACCGCGGCCGACGCGTCGGTTCCCTCGGTCATGTGGCGGCCTTCAGCCTGGGGTCGAGCAAACT
Source organism: Streptomyces sp. NPDC002144 (assembly GCF_053593695.1). Classification (NCBI taxonomy): domain Bacteria; kingdom Bacillati; phylum Actinomycetota; class Actinomycetes; order Kitasatosporales; family Streptomycetaceae; genus Streptomyces; species Streptomyces sp. NPDC002144. Next base: position 14,293 of record NZ_JBSFDB010000077.1, on the reverse strand, counting down.
GCTCAGCGGCGGCCAGGGCGGCGCGCTCGTCACCGACGACGACGAGATCATGGAAAGGGCCAACCTCGTCGGCCATTTCGCGCGCCGCAGCGAGGCCCAGGTCAGGTCAGAGAAGTACCTGCCGTTCGTGGAGACCGGATACGGGCACAATTTCCGGATGCACGCCCTGGGCGTCGCCATCTCCTACCGCAGGTTTCGCCGGATCGAGGACCTGATGGACCGACGCGCGCGGCGCTACAACGCCCTCACCCGGCAGTTGGAGTCCTCCCGCCTGCTGCGGCCCCCCGTCACCCGGTCGTATGTCACCCGTGGCTCGTGGCTCGGCTACACCGCAGGCTTCGACGCCGAGGCGGCTGGTGTGGACATCGACACCTATGCCAAGGCTCTCCAGGCAGAGGGACTGCTGGTCCTGCCCCGTGGGTACCACCCGCTGCTTCACCGCACCGCGCTCTTCACCCGCTATGAGGATGGCTACCGCAGGCAAGGTCCCTTCGCTCCCGGCAAACGTCTCTATGCCGAGGGCGACTTCCCCGCAGCCGAGGCGCACGTGGACGCTCAACTCGCCTTCCCGCATTTCCTCGACGAGGACGACTGGATCATCGACGCGTACGGCGAGGCCATCCGCAAGGTGGAGAACGAGATCGACGCGCTGATGGCGTGGCGCAAGCAGCAGGCCGCGGAGTGACGCGGGTCGTTGAGGCGACGCGAGTCGTCCCCTTGATCACGCACAGCGACCAGGTGCAGGGATCCCGTGCTCGCGCCCCCTCCTACCCCAGCACCACCGGCACCTTCTCCAGCCCCCGCACGGCACTGTGCCGCCAAGCCAGCGACTCGGGCGGGCAGGCGAGCCGCAGCCCGGGGAAGCGTCGTAGTAGGGACTCCAGGGCGATGCGGGCCTCGAGCCGGGCGAGTGCCGCGCCCAGGCAGAAGTGTGCCCCGTGCCCGAAGCTCAGCATCGCCTGCGCGTCCGGCCTGGTGATGTCGAGGGAGTCGCCGGCCTCCACCTGGGCTGTGTCACGGTTGGCGGATGCGATGCAGGCCAGCACCACACCCCCGGCCGGTATGTCGGCCCCGGCGAGCGTCAGGTCCTCGGTGGCGTAGCGGGGCATCGCCATCTCCACCGGGCTGGCGAAGCGCAGGAGTTCCTCGATCGCGCTCGGAAGCAGGTCCGGGGTCTCACGCAGCAGACTCAACTGGTCGGCATGGCGGAATAGAGCCGCCATTGCGTTCCCGACCAGGTTCACGGTCGTTTCGTGCCCGGCCATCAGCAACAGGGCAAGGGTGCCTTGCAGTTCCTGGTCCGAGAGCTGGTCGCCTTCATCCATCGCGGCGATCAGCGCGCCGGTCAGCGTGGGCTGTTCATCGGGCGCGAGCCGCGGAGATGTTCTGCCACGCCACTCGTCGATCAGTTGGGCGAGGTAGTTCTTCATGGCGAGCGTGCCCCGGCGCAGGACCGCTTTCGACTCCTCGTCGATCGGTGGAATCATCGTCTCCCGCGTCCAGCGCCGGAAATCGGCGCTGTCCTCGGCCGGGACACCGAGCAGTTCGCAGGTGACGGTGAGCGACAGCGGCGCCGCGAAGGACTCCAGCAGGTCGACCTCTGCGCACCGTGCCATGTCCTCCAGCAAGTCGTCGGCGATGGCCTGGATGCGCGGTCGCAGACCTTCGACCCGGCGGCGGGTGAAGGCCTGGGAGACGAGGCGGCGTATTCGTGTGTGATCCGGTGGATCGCTGGCCAGCAGATTGACGCCGAGCACACCGCCGCCGGTGAGTTCCTGGTCCCGCATCCATTGCGGCGCGTGGTGCGGGTTTCTGGAAAGGCGGGGATCAAGAAGCACCGACCGCGTGGCTTCGTAACTGGTGACGAGCCAGGTGTCGTGTCCGTAGCGATTGACCTTCCGGTGAATCGGACCTTGTTCGCGGAGTCGTGCATACATCAGATACGGGTCGGGAATGTGAGCAGCCATTAGTCGGACCCCCGGGCAACCCTGGTGTTCAGCGGTGCCGGATCACCCTATATCAGACCTGTGGGGGGAGAGTAGTGCGTCCGCAGGCCCTTGAGCCGCGGTGCAGAGAGGGCGACGATCCCTTGATTGGCTGATCTCTTGCGGTAGGCCCTTCTTCCGCCCGGACGGATATCGAGGGGCTGTGGACCGACGGGCGGGTGGGCGAGTACCGTTCCCGAGCGATCATTCTTTTGCCCGTATTCCACCGGGTGGACATGCTGTCCGGTTTTCGACGCCAACTCCCATGACAATTCCTGGCCGGAATCCGGCCTGACAGGCATTCAGGCGGTCTGCTATGGCGAGCGTGGAGTATTACGACACTCTGATCATCGGTAATGGCGCGCTGGGCCTCTTCCTGGCGGAGGAGCTGATCATGCGGGGATCGGGAACGATCGCCGTCGTGGGCCCGCGCGGCCGCGAGACGGGCGCGAGTCAGGCGGCCGGTGCCATGCTCGGCTGCTTCGGTGAAGTAACCACGGAAACGCTGCGCACCGAGCCAGCCAGGATCAAGTTCGAGATGAGCCGGGCCGCGCACCGGTTGTGGCCGCAGGTGCTGCGTCGCCTGGAGTCCGACGCCCCGGCCGGGCAGCAACCGCTGACGGTGGCTGAGAGCACCCACGTCGTCCTCAACACGTGCGGTTCCTACCTCGATTCGGTGAACTACGCGGCGACGGGCGACGCGCTGACCGCGTACGGCGAGGACGTCCGCGAGGTCGACCCGGGGGAGATCGTCGGCTACCACCCGCGCGCCGACCAGCGGGCACTGCGCGCCCTGCACCTGCCCGGGGAGGGCGCCGTCGACGCGCGGCGGCTTCTGGCCGCCCTGGAAGGGCGGCTCAAGGGAGCCGGAGTGGCCCTGGTTGACGAGAACGCCGAGGCACTGGTCGCGGTGGACGACCGGGTCTGCGGCGTCCGGCTGGCGAACGGAGTCCGCGTAGAGGCGGAGACCGTGGTGGTGGCGGGCGGCGCCCGCGGCGCGTCCCTGCTGCAGACCGCGCTCACGCCGTCGCAGCTCATCCCCCTTTTCGCGGGGCGCGGATTCGCCCTGGTCGCCCGGCGCGCGTCCGGCACGCCCTTCGAGAGCGTGGTCCGAACGCCCAACCGGGCCTTCGCCTGCGGGTTGCACGTCGTACCGCTCGGCGGCGGCAGGGAGTACCTGGGCGCCACCAACAGTGTCGCGAAGGAACCGCTGACCAGCGTGCCCATGACCGATGTGCACTTCCTGACGCAGTGCGCGATGCAGCAGCTCGACGAGGAGGTGACGCATCACGAGGTTGAGCAGTGGCTGGTGGGAAACCGGCCGGTCACCCTCGACGGCTTCCCGCTGATCGGCTGGTCCGCGCTGCCCGGGCTGTACCTGCTGACCGGCACCTACCGGGACGGACTCCACTGCGCACCGCTGCTCGCGGCGAACGCCGCCAACGAATTGCAGGGCAAGGAGCGTCTGATCGACGACCTGTTCACGCCAGTACGCCGGCTCATCCAGACCCGGACGGTGGAACACTCCATCGAGGAGTACGTGCAGCACTGCCTGGCCGGATGGTTCGAGTCGCAGGCAGCGCCCCATGGCTCGACCAGTTGGCTGGCCACCATCTACCGACGGCAGGCCACGGCTTTCTACGACTGGCTGGGCATCGACTACGGCCTGGGCCCCGACCTGGTCGCCTACGCCCTGGGCAGTCCGCACAACGCCCAGGAGATCCGGCGCAGCCTGCGGACCCACCACGATCAGGGCGCGCCCGAACCGGTCGGCTCCGCCCCTTCCGGGGACTGATCGGCGTGAACGCTCTCCTGGTACGCCGCCTCCAAAAAGGTGTACGGGTAGGGGACGGGCCGCGCGCTTGCCGCATCGAGCCGGGCGACCATCTCGGCCGGCAACTCCATGTCCAGTGCCGCGGCGTTCTCGAGGAGTTGCTTCGGCGACGAGACCCCGAGAGCCACGGAGGTGACCGCGGGTTTGTGCAGCAGCCAGGCCAGTGCGACCTGTGCGGCGCTGCACCCGAGCTCCCTTGAGATGCCGCCGAGGCAGTCGAGCACTTGGGTGACCACCTGCTGGAACGGGTCGATGTCTCCCGTCGTGAACGCGTCTGTCAGCCTGCCCCGCCCGTGGATCTCACGCCGTTTCGGATCCACCCGGTAGTGGCCGGCCAGGAGGCCGTTGGCCAAGGGGCCCCAGCTCACGAGGGACGGCCCGTTGCGGAGGAGGGGCGTCATCTCGTGCTCCACGGACCGCTCGAGGAGGTTGTAGTTCATCTGGACCGCGGCCGGTGCCGGCAGCCCCCGCCACTGGGACATCACCTGGACCTGCCCGAGGTACCAGCCGGGCACGTTGCTGAGGCCGAAGTACCGGATCCGGCCGGCGGAGATCAGGTCCCCGGCCGCGGCCAGCGTCTCCTCGGGCGGTGTCACGCCGTCCCACAGGTGCAGGTAGTACAGGTCGATGTAGTCCGTGCCCAGCCTCTGGAGCGACTGTTCCACCGCGGTGAACATCGCGCTGCGGCTGCATCCTCCGCTGTTGGCGTTGCGCGGATCCGTCCGGTAGCCGAATTTGGAGGCGACGACCACGGTGTCCCGTACCGACCGGCGTCGAAGGGCTCTGCCCAGCCATGTCTCGCTTTCCCCGCCGTTGTATACGTTTGCCGTGTCGAAGAAGTTAATGCCGAGGTCGAGGGCGCTCCCGATCAGGGAATCCGCGTCCCCTTCGGGCATTGTCCACCGGGCCCCCCAGCGAGAGCCCATAGTGGCTGTCCCCAGACACAGGCGCGAGACTTTCAGTCCGGTTGTCCCCAAACAGCGATATCTCATCTTCCAGCCCGGTCCTCGAAGATCGGTGTACGACTGATTCGGCGGGATGGCAGAGCCTACCCCTTCACCAGACACCGAATCCGATGCCGTGCCTCCTGCGACGAATCGGTCAACCGAAGCTGGTAGCTGTCAGCCACCACCCGCCGCGACCGCTTTCAAAAAGTGCAGCTCAGGAATCATTCCGCAAGATCAGAGAAACGGAATCAGCCATTACTCCCAGGAGTGTTCATGGCTCATTGCGTCCCTTGACCGACGGCTGCGAAAGTCGAGAAGGTGCTGATACTCAGCCGATTCAGCTGGGTATGTCTGCCCCTTTGAAGGAGGGATTGACAATGGAGAGCTACCCGTTCGAGAAGAAGCCCGCCTTCTTTCCCGTTGTGACGTCGGAACTCTTCTTCGACGCCGACGCCCTGGCGAATGACCTGTTCGAGGGCGCCGACCGCGACGGCGAAGTACTGGAGGGTATCGACACGGAGCTCGACGAGCTCCTCGCCTGATCACCTTATGCACAGCGGCGGTTGGCACGACGTGACCCCGGTGCCACCGGCTCCCCGCGTAGGTGCCAGCCGCCCACCCGCCGAAAGCCTCTCGTGCCAGCTCGCGGCCGCCCGGAGTGGACTGTGGAAGGAGCTTCGTCATGACTGAGCCCGTGTTCCGCCGAAACTCCTTTCAAGAAACGCTGATCCGGCTCGAGTACACCTCCGCTCCGGACCGGCCCGTGGACCTCTTCTCCCAGGCCTGCGTGGAGCACTACCGCGAGCTGCGTACGGATCGCTACGGATACTCCTTCACCCAGGTCTTCGAGCCTGGTGTGCTCCGGGAAGCCGCCCTGCTGGACGGGCGCCGCTACGAACCGCTGGCCGATTTGAGTGACCAGCCCGGACCTGCCGTGGTGCGGCTGGCCGAGCTGGTGGACAACGCATCCGACCTCTCGGTTATCGGCCTGGTCAATGTGGCGTCAGCCCTCATCACGATCTCCCGCTTCGATCCCGCCTCGCGCCTCTTGCGGCTCGCCGAAGCCCGGGCGGTCACCCCGCGCGACCGGCTGGAAACCGCCATGCTCGACTTCATGGTGGCGAACCGTTGCGACGACGGCGTTGGCTCGCCCGCGGCGTTCAGCCGGATGCGTGAGGCGATCGAGGCTGGCACGGTGCCCCGGGAACGCGTCATCGACGTCTGCGCGCAGGCCGTGGTCTGGTACCTAAAGCGCAAGGAGCTGAGGGAAGCGGACTTCCGTTGGTACGTCCGCACCGGATGTGCGCTCACCAAGGACCCGGGGCGCATCGATCCGACGACGATCTCTGCGTGGAACCGAGCCCTCGCCATGATCCCGGCCGGAAAGGGGCAGGCGGTTTCGACCCGGCGCTACATGGAGCGCACCAGGGAGGCAGCACAGGAGGCAATCAGCCGCCGCTCGCGGCCGTACGAGCTGAACTTCCTGAAGACGTACTACGAGTCCACGCTCAAGGAACACCTCTACGTTACGCGTGACTTCGACAAGGCCAGGCACGCCGGGGAGTCGCTCATCGCGCTCGATTCCGCATGGTCGCCCAGCTACGCCGAATTGGCGGAGGTTCATCAGCGAGCCGGTGACAAACGTCGGGCCGCTGAGCTCTATGAAGAGGCGGCCGCGATGGGGCCTCCGTACGTCGGCCACCATCTGCTGCGTGCCACGCGCTGCTGGGAGGAGCTGGGCGAGTACGAGCGGGCTGTCGACCATTACCTGACGCTCTGCCGACTCGCGCCTGGTAACGAGCCGCTGCTGAGGTCCGGTTTCCGGGCCGCACAAAACGCCTCCAGTCCGGCACGGGACCGATTCGAGCGGATGCTGGCGCAGACGGCGGGCCTCACGGGCACCGGCGAGCGGCGCCAGTGAGGGAGCACACCCGCCTCACCGTCTCCAACTACGCCGGATTCGCCGGGGTGATGCTCGCAGTCGGCCTGGTGACCACCGGATTCGGGATGGTCGACCTGCTGATGGTCGCACCCAAGGGAGTCAACCATGTCGCTGCCGTAGGCCAGGGAAGCGTTCTCCTCATGGGCGTCTCGGCCTTCTTCCTCGGGGTGATCGATGCGTTCGCCGGGAGGCTCGCCATCGCCGAAGGAGAGGGCACGACGGCACGACGTCTGCCCTCGCTCGCGGCAGCCCTGCTGGTGACGCTGGCACTGTGCCAACTGGCCGCGCTGCTCCTCACCGCGGTGACGGAGCCCGTGCTGAGCCTGCTCCGGCAGGATCGGGACCTCGTCCCACTGCTGGGTGACTACATGCGGGTGCGGCTGTACGGCGTTGGAGTGGTCATGCTCTACGCCGCTTTCAACGAGGCCCTCAAGACCTGCGGTGCCAAGAACCGCTCTCTCGCGACGCTCGTTCTCGGGTTCGGTGTCAACGCGCTGTTCAACTGGGTGTTCCTCGAAACCGGGTGGGCACGGTTCTTCGCCTCTCCAGAGAGCGCCGTGGCGACCGCGACCGTGATCGCCAACACCGTAATGGCCGCGACGGCCGCATGGATGTTCGCCGCTCACATGAGGACACGCGGCGAGCGCTTCTATGGGCCGAAGCGAGCCGCCGTCCTGCGGGAACTGCGCTCCACCTCTGTGGCCGGGGCGGGTGTCGGCGCCCGCCATGTCAACGACTACGTGGGATCCATCGTCCCCATGACATTCATCGGCACCATGGGGGTCAAGACGCTGGCTGCCAGCGTCATCGCCGCCAACATCTACACCGTCTTCTGCCGCGTGCCGCAAGCGTGCGTCCAGGCCACCTTCGTCTACTACGGCTACGCGGTCGGCCAGAAGGGAGCCGACCGGGTGAGAACGGTACGCACCCTGCTGAGCTACACCGCCGTACCGACGGCCGTGGCCGCGCTGCTCGTCGTCATAAGCTCACCCTGGCTGGTCGCGGCGTTCGCCGGCCCCGGTCTCGACCGCTCGCTGGCGGTCGTCCTGCTGCTGGCCTATCTGCTCTACCTGCCGGCCTACATCTTCGACCAGTCCCTGTCCACGCTCCTGGTCGTCCACCAGCGCGGTGCCGTCCTGTTCGTCGCCTCGACCCTGGCCACCTATCTGCTGACGATCCCGCTGTCGTGGTACGCCGTCTTCCTGCTCGACTCGGCATTCCTCGCCGTCGCCTCCAACGGAGTGGCGACGGCCGTCCAAGCAGCTGTCTTCTGGCGCATGCTCCGCCGAGAGGTCCACGTGGGAACGGAGGTCCGCGTTGCGTGAGCCGCCCAGGGGGTCGGCGTTCCGTCACGACCCCGCCAAGAACGTGCTCGTCCTGCCGGGAAAGCCCGAACGGGGCAGCCGTTGGGACCGCGAGCCGATGGTCTGCGGACACCGGCGTCTGACCTACGACAACGAACGGCTCGGCCGGACCGTCCCGGTGCCGGTCAGTGCCAGCCCGGCTGTGGTCACCGGCGCTGGCACTATCGTCGCCGGTTACGACGGATACGTCCGCTTTCTCGACCGCACGCTGAGCAAGGTGTACTGGAAACGCCGGATGGACAGCCCGGTGTACGCCTCCCTGGTGCTTGACGCACCTCGCCGGCGGGTGGTGGTGGCCGCTACGAGCGGGCTGGTCGCGTGCTTCGACCTGAAGGGCGCGCTGGTGTGGTCCGCCGAGGCCGGGACGCCGGTGTACGCGACCCCCACCGTACTTCCCGCAGCGGACGTCCTGGTCATCGCAGCATTCCACAGCCGCTGCCTCGGCCTGGACCTGGACACCGGCAAGCAGGTGTTCGAGCGGAGCCTGCCCCGCCCCTGGCATGCCCGCCACGAGGGCACCGCCGCACACCGTGACCCGTACGCCAGCCCCGTCACCACCGAGAGGGACACCGCGGTCCTGTGCTGCGCCGAACACGTCCTGGCTCTCGCGCCCGACGGCACCGAGCTGTGGCGGCAGGAGACCGGCCACGCGATCAAGGCATCCCCGGCCGCACTGCACACGACGGGCGAGGTCGCGGTCTGCCCCGTGAACGGGCAGTGCCTCTTCCTCGACAGCAGCACGGGCTGGCTGCGGGGCGAGGTGTTCCTCGACGCCAAGATCACAGGCAGCCCGGCCGTCTCGGGCGGCATCCTCGCGGTCGGCACGCGGCGCGACACGGTCGCCGGGATCGACATCCACAGTCACGACGTCGTCTGGACCTCACCCCAGGGCGCACCCCGCGAGTACAGCTCGCTCACCGTTCTGCCCGACGGCGACTTCATCGCCACGGCCCGGCACGGGAACATCGTCTGCCTCGGCAGGCAGGACGGCCGGTTCCGCTGGGAGAGCAGTCAGGTGCTGGGGCTCGCCGACCACGAACCCGCGCTGGACATCACACCGGTGACCGGTCCCGACGGCAGCATGTACTGCGGCTCCTACAACGGTGACCTCTACCACTTCAGGTTCCAGCACCTCGACGAGGAGGCCCCGCCATGCCCGTAGACACCCTCACCGCCCCGGACAGGGCCAGCGTCACCGCCATGGACGAGTCGTTACACGGGATGATGGTCCGGCTGCGGGCCATTCTCACCGAACCGGCCCTGACACAGGACCTCCTGGTGGAGATCGTCTCCATCTACAACAACGTGGCGTACGTCTTCCTGTACCTGGAGGCCAACGAGCGGCACGTCAACTACGACCGCCTCCTCCCCTGGCGGGACCGCTTTTACCACGCCCCCGAGATCGACGAGCGGCTGATCACCTTGCTCGAACAGCTGCGCTGTGCCGATCTCGAGGCGGAGGACTCCCGCCGCCGCCTGCTGGAGCAGCTGCGGCACAAAACCCAGGCGCCGGACCCGGACGGCGAGGAACGGATGGCACAGCTGCTGGGCGAGGCGAAGGGCATCCTCCACACGATCCAGCAGGACCAGCTCGCCCTGCTGAAGCGCCTTGGAGTAAACGTCGCAAACGCCGGCCCAGCCGCCGTCTTCTACCGCCTGACCAGCGACACGACCGACACCCGCCGGCGCGCCAAACTGGTCCGGGCATGGCGGAAGATGCGCGACCGCCACCAGGACGCCCTGGTCGCCGCCGTCGACGGGATGATCGCCGAGCAACGGGGCCAGAGTCTGGCTGCCGGATACGAGACCACCCTCGACCACACCCTGCGCAAGTGTGGTGTCCCGCAGGCCACCGTCGCCGGCTTCCTCGACCGCTATCTCGAGCAGGCGCTGCGCGGTTACGACACCCTGGCGGCGCGTGTCCAGCAGGTGACCGGTGCCACCGAAACCCCCATGGACCACTTCGGTGCCTTCATGCGCATGGTGTCCGGCACCGCACCCCTGCCTCAGTTCCCGCTGAGCGCATGCCTGGACTTTGTCTTCGCGGTGGCCCGCACCACCTTCGGTCTGGACGTCCGCCCCGTCTCCGGCACGCATGACCACGTACTGACCTGCGCGGTACGCTCCGGCGACGAGGAGATCGGCCACGTCCACTTCGACCTGTGGGACACCGACCACAAAACGTTCAAAGCGAACACGACCACCGGCATCCGCAACCGCACCGACTGGAGCGGACTGGTCCAGCGGCCCGTCGCCTACGTCTCGTGCCGCTTCCGGCGCGGCCCGGACGGCGTCCGTCACATCACCTTCCAGAACGTGCACAGCCTCTTCCACGAGTTCGGCCACGCCGTCAACCACCTGCTGATCCGCAAACGGATCCCCAACCAGTCCGGGCTGGAGTACCTCCCGTTGGAGCGGCTGGAGAACCTGAGCATGTGGTTCGAGCGGTGGGTGTTCCACCCGGAGTTCGGCCGTCACCTCCCCATCTCCGCCCAGGACCGGGCCGGGCTGGCCCAGTGCCAGCGCATCAAGAAGCTGGAGTACCAGGGCACGTACGTGGACCGGGCGGTCACCGCCGCGCTGGACTTCGAGATCCACCGCCGTCCGCAGGGCGGGATCCTCGAGGCGTTCCACCGCCTCGACGAGCGCTTCGGCATCTCCCGCCACTGCTCCGTCGGGGACTTCCTCACCTACTTCACCTGGCCGATGCTGCGCGCCAACCCCGGTGCCTACTTCACCTACCTCTGGGGAGCCGCCCAGAGCGCTGAGATGTTCGCTCCCTACCAACGCCTCTCCCTGGAGGAGATCCCCGCCCACCCCCAGCTACGGAACCGCTTCACCGCCTGTTTCGACTACGACACACCCAGCCAAGAGCCCAACTGCACGGCGGCGTTCGCCTTCTACGACGACGACAGCGACCAGGAGGTGGGCGTTGCCTGAGACGAACGCCCCTGACCGCGACGGTTTTCCCACCCACTACGTGCGGGCCGTCCTCGGCAACCGCGAGCCGGTCCTGGAGGAGATCCTGCGCCATGCTGTTCTGGACCAGGCAATGCCGGCGATCCAGGTCGACGACAACGCCGCACGCATACTGCAGATGCTCACCACGCTGAGGAGTCCGCGGCACGTCATCGAGATCGGCACCCTCTTCGGCTTCTCCACGATCCATCTCGCGCGCGGCCTGCCCGAGGGCGGACGAGTGACCACCCTCGAGATCAACTCCCGGGCCGCCGACCTGGCCCGCGCCAACCTTGAGAAGGCAGGAGTTGCCGACCGGGTGGAGGTCATCGTGGGCGACGCGGTGGACTACCTGTCGACGGTGCCCCCCGAGTCGGTCGGCATGCTCTTCATCGACGGCGACAAGAAGTCATACCCCCGCTACCTCGCCGCCGGCTACCCGCTGCTCGAGCCCGGCGGGCTGCTCGTCGCCGACGACGCCTTCGCCCTGGGCGACTTCAGCAGCGAGTCGGCCGACGGCGGCGACGGCACGCAGGAGCTGAAGGCCATCCACACCTACAACCGCGCTGTGGGACGGAGCCCACGGCTGTTCTCCGCGTTCATCGGGACCAGGAACGGTCTCCTCGTCAGCTGCAAGAGGTGAGGGATGGAGAAGAAGCGAGCGCTCGTCCTCGGAGCCAGCCAGAACCTGGGCGCGCATCTCGCCAGCCGTATGGCGGCGGAGGGCTGGGCTGTGACGGCAGTGGGTCGACGGCCCGCCGGTGAGACGGACCTCCCCGCCGACCTGGAATACATCCAGGCCGATCTCTCCCTCCCGGAAACACTGGAATGGCTTCCGGAGAAGATCGGCGACGCCCCAGAGGCGGTCGTGTACAACGCGGTCCGCTACCCCGACCAGAAGACGGGCACGCCCTCACTACGAGAGCTGGAAAGCGTCTTCCGCGTCAACGCGCTCGTGCCCTACCGCCTGTTGCTCGACCTGCTGCTCGCACCACGCGACCGCTTCTGCTCGGTCGTCGTCGTCAACTCCGACGCGATCTACCACGCCCGCGAGCAGTCCGGCGTCTACTCCGCCAGCAAGGCAGCGCTGCGGGTGCTCACCGGCACGCTGGCCTCCACCGCGCGCGGCCACAACGGCAGCGTCTCCACCCTGCTGCTGGGGCCCCTAGCCGACCGGGAGAAGGTACGAGGCCTCCAACGGGTCGCCGAGCAGCGCGGGACCACCGAGAAGGAGGTCACCCGACTGTTCCTGCGCCGGTCCAACACCAACCTCGTGATCGACGAACTCATCGACTTCGAGTCGTGCTTCCAGAGCCTGAAGTACATGATCGGCCTCGGCCCGGTCGCCAACGGCATGATGTGCCGACTGGACGGCGGATCGGCGGGGGGACTGGTCTGAAACGGTCCGGAAGTGAGCTCCACCCTACTTGAAGTTCTCCCCTTCCTTCGCTTGCGCTTAGGAAGGGGATTCCCGCCTACATTGCTGCGGCAGGTTTGACGGTTTTACCCGCCCTGCGACCGCGCCTCCCGGCGGCCGGGACCTCCGCGATGGCGTGGCCGGTCCGGTACAGGTGCAAGACGTTGCGGGCCGCGTTCCAGTCGGCGTTCGCCGTCCAGCCGCACTCGGGGTTCTTGCAGGCGAACAGTTCCTGGCTCTCTCGGCTGCCAGGGGTGGTGCATCCGCAGGCCGAGCACCGCTGGGAGGTGGGCGGGGCGGGAACCTTGACGAGCCGGCCGCCGTAGCGGGCGCTCTCGTACGTCAGCATCGTCACGGTCCGCCCCCCACGCCTCCTGGGCGATGGCACGGTTGAGCCCGGCCTTCGCCCCGGCCCCGTTGCGCCAGAACACGCCTGGCTGCTCAGGGTCGGGCTTGGGGCTGGGCTCTTGGTCATGCCGAGGATGGTGAGCTGTTCGACCACCAGCACGCCGTACGTGCCGGCGAGATAGGTGGTGGCCTGGTGCTGCCAGTTGAGGGCTCGTCGCGTGGCTTTTGCTCGGAGCTGCTTGATCTGGTCATAGAGGTCTGCAAGCGGCGGGAGGTCTTCTCCCCTTTCTTGCGGTGTGCCGCCTGACGCTCCAGCTTCAGGAGCTTGGCCTTTTCCTTCGGGGTCAGCCACTTGTCGCGGTCGGCGGTGCCGTCCGGGAGACGGGGCGCACGCCCGTGGTCCTGGTGGTCCTTGTTGGACAAGGCCAGGGGGATGGTGACTCCGGCGTCGATGCCGGCCTCCGGCCCCTGGTGGGGGGCGGGGGCGGCTTCGAGGGTCTGGATGCGGAAGGCGATGTGCCAGCCCAGAGCGTCCTTGACCAGACGCGCACCGGTGATCCGATTTCTCCTGGTTCGCCCTCTTCCCTACCGGGAGATCCTTGGTCCACTCGCCGCGAGCACACACGGCCGGTCCGTGCGCTGCCGTGGGCAGCTTGATCGTGCTCCAGACCGACACGCACCGCAGGAGAGCCTGCTCGATCAGCTCGTCCAGGTCTTGATCTGAGCGGCGACATCTCGCACTGGCAGGCCATCCCGGGCCGCGCGAGCCAAGGGGAGAACCGTGTCCAGCCCGGGGCTCACCGGAAGGCCGCACGCCGAAAGGTAGGCGGCGGTCACCGTGGCCGCGAAAAGAAGATTGCGTGCCTCCAAACTCGGGTTCCTCGCCAGTTCACACAGCAGTGCGGCAGCCTTGTGGTGGGGCTCGGGATAGACCGGGCGGTCGAGGATCTCCGCCCGGTGACGTGCTTCCGCTGCGACCGGCACGCCATAGTCGACGACCTGGGGATCTCCCGGGATCTGCTGCGCTACTGCCAGGATCCAAGCGAGATCGATCCGGAGATTCACGCGGCGTCCCTCGGCGCACTGTGCGCCGGCCCATCCGCCAGACCCGGGTACCGGTCCTCACCGACCTCCGCCTCGAAAGTGTCCGCGTACCCAGCCAGGAATGCCGCAGCGCCGGCCATGAAGGCGGCGCGTGACTGGTTCACATCGGCCTCGATCAGGTCGGCCACATACCCCTGGAGGCTCAAGCCGCGGCGTGCAGCCCGATCCTCGGCGGCCGCCCTCACATCGTCGTTCAGTCGGATATTCGTCTGCTTTGCCATACCCACCACGATAGCTAGCCACTGATACCGATGGCTAGCAGACGGCTGAACAAGGGACGGCACAGATCGCCAACCAGGTCTTTGGAGGGGTACGCGCGGTAGCGCCGGGGCCCGAAGCCCAAGCGCTTCACCCGCTCCATCGCCGTCGCCGGAACCGGCGGCGCCGCTCTCGC
>NZ_JBSFDB010000076.1:0-28472 GCF_053593695.1 Streptomyces sp. NPDC002144 | reverse complement strand
GCGATCCTGAAGGAGGCCGCCTACGAGGGCGCCGGCACGTGTGAGTTCCTGGTCGGCCAGGACGGCACGATCTCCTTCCTGGAGGTCAACACCCGTCTGCAGGTCGAACACCCGGTGACCGAGGAGGTCGCCGGCATCGACCTGGTGCGGGAGATGTTCCGCATCGCCGACGGCGAAGAACTCGGTTACGGCGACCCGGAGCTGCGCGGGCACTCCTTCGAGTTCCGCATCAACGGCGAGGACCCGGGCCGCAACTTCCTGCCCGCCCCCGGCACCGTCACCACCTTCGAGGCGCCCTCCGGTCCGGGTGTGCGGCTGGACGCGGGTGTCGAGTCCGGCTCAGTCATCGGCCCCGCCTGGGACTCCCTGCTGGCCAAGCTGGTCGTCACCGGCCGCACCCGCAAGGAAGCCCTCCAGCGCGCCGCCCGCGCCCTGGACGAATTCACCGTCGAGGGCATGGCCACGGCCCTTCCCTTCCACCGCGCGGTCGTCACCGACCCGGCCTTCGCCCCCGAACTCACCGGTTCCGACGCTCCGTTCACCGTTCACACCCGCTGGATCGAGACCGAATTCGCCAACGAGATCAAGCCCTTCGCCGCCCCGGCCGACGCCGAGACGGACGAGGAGTCCGGCCGCGAGACGGTCGTCGTCGAGGTCGCCGGGAAGCGCCTGGAGGTCTCCCTGCCCGCCTCGCTCGGCATGACCCTGGCCCGCACCGGCCTGGCCGCCGGGGCCAAGCCGAAGCGCCGGGCCGCCAAGAAGTCTGGGCCCCTCGCCTCCGGCGACACCCTCGCCTCCCCCATGCAGGGCACCGTCGTCAAGGTCTCCGTCGAGGAGGGCCAGGAGGTCAAGGAGGGCGAGCTGATCGTCGTACTCGAAGCGATGAAGATGGAACAGCCCCTCAACGCCCACAAGTCCGGCACCATCAAGGGCCTGTCCGCCGAGGTCGGCGCCGCCGTCAGCTCCGGCGCCCCGATCTGCGAGATCAAGGACTGACGCACATGGACGTACGAGACCGCTTACCGATGACGGAAGACGACGTGGTCCACCCCCCGCCACCACCCGCCTGGCGCCTCGCCGGTGAGGACGAGGACGACAGCGACCCGCACATCGTCCGGGGCATCGACTGAGCACTGCCACCACGCACAGGACCGCCGGGCCGTTCGGCCCGGCGGTCCTGTGCGTGGTGGGTTGCGGCTAGGAGAAGAAGCCGTAAAGCCGCCGCACCTTCCCGTTCTGCACCGCGATGAAGTCGTGGCCGACGGCCAGCGGCGCACCGTCGGCCGGGCCGACCTGCCAGCTGAACCTGCCCAGGTTGTGGTGCGCGCTCACCTCGCTCGCCAGCGCGAACACGCCACCGGCCAGCTGCTTCTGGGTCTCCGCGATGTAGGCGTCCAGGGCGGCCCGTCCCTCGGTCTGCACGTTGGGGTCGGCGTACTCGACGTCCTCGGTGAACAACTCCTCGATCACGGCCCGGCGTTCGTCGCCGTCGACGACGTTCCAGGTCTCGATGTACCGCTTCACCACGGTGGTGATGTCCACGGCGGACATGTCGCTGTCACTGCTCACGTGCCGGGTCTCCTCTTTCCTCTGTTCTCGGAAGGCGTTCTCTGGTGTCAGGACGCGGTGCGCGGTCGGATCGTCACCGGCAGCTCGGCCAGGCTCCGGATGGCGAGGGCCCCGTTGGTCGGCGGGGTCTCGGTGCCCAGCTGAACGTCGTACTGGACGAGGGCATTGAGCGAGACCTCGATGACCAGCTTGGCGATCGGGGCGGCCACGCAGTAGTGGATGCCGTGTCCGAAGCCGAGGTTCCTCGTGCCGCGCCTGGTCAGGTCGAGGCGGTCGGGCTGCTCGTACGCCTCAGCGTCGCGGTTGGCCGCGCCGAGCAGCATGAAGACCTCTTCGCCGGCCCGGATCGGGACGCCGCCGACCTCGGTGTCCTCGAGCGCGGTCCGGTTGATCAGCTGCACGGCGGAGTCGTACCGCATGAGCTCCTCCACCGACCCCGCCCCCTCCTCGGGGTGATTGCGGTACCACTCCAGCTGGTCGGGGTTGCGCAGCAGGGAGAGCGCCGCCAGACCCATCGCGGCCTGCGGTGCGCTGAACCCGGCGAGGAAGATGTTGGCGACGGTGGTGAGCAGCTCGATCTCGCTGAGCCGCTCGCCGTCCTGCTCGGCCAGGACCAGTTCGCTCATCAGGTCGTCGACCGGCTGGGCGCGGCGCTCGGTGATCAGTTCCTCGGCGATGGTCACATAACCGTCGCGGGCCTTGAGCCGGTTGGCAAGGGCCTCGGGCGAGAGGGTGTAGGCCGGGTCGAGGCCGCGGCCGGCGTCGTTCGCGTACTCGATGCACTGAGCGAGGTACTTCTCCGGGACGCCGACGAGGATGTTCAGCACACCCGCGCCGAGGGGCCGGAACAGCGCGGAGGTGAGATCGACCGTACCGAGCGCGGCGGCCTCGTCGGCCGCCTGGGCGACCAGCTTGGCCGCAAGTTCCTCCGCGGGCTGCCGCAGCCGCTCGATGGCGCGTGGGGTGAACGCCTTGTTGACCAGGGCCCGGATGCGGGTGTGGTCCGGTGGGTCCATGAACATCACCGCGGGCCGCAGGCCCTCGGGGGTGGGTATCAGCGTGTCCTGGTAGCCGGCGCCCTCACCGCGGCCCAGCTTGGGGTTGCGCAGCACGGCGTGGACGTCCTGGTAGCCGAGGACGGCCACGCCGGCCCCGGTGCGGATCACCGATCCTTCGTCGGCGCGCAGCCTGGTGTAAGTGGTGTACGGGTCGGAGTGGAAGGCGGGATCGAACGGGTCGTAGGGCAGGACCTCCGGGAGGTCCTCGGCGGCCGCGGTCTCCACGGTCTCGGTCATGTCAGGAATCCCGTCTGGGTCTGGAATGGGATGGTCAGCCGGCGTCCGTGTGCGCAACCAGTTCCACCGGCATGTCGAGGATCACGGTGTGCTTGTTGTTGGGGGCGTGGACGACGGGTCCGGTGAGACGGATCTCCGCGACGTCGTCCAGCAGGGCTTCCAGGAAGAGCCGCATCTCGAGCCGGGCGACCTGGTCGCCGAGGCAGAAGTGGGTGCCGGTGCCGAAGGAGAGGTGGGGGTTGTGGGTGCGGCTGATGTCGAAGGCCGACGCGTTGTCGAAGACGTCCTCGTCGCGGTTGGCGGACGGCCACCAGAAGGTGACCTTGTCGCCGGCCTTGATGTGGTGCCCGTGCAGCACGACGTCCCGGGTGGCGGTTCGGCGGTTGTACGGGTTGGGCGGGGCCCAGCGCAGGATCTCCTCGACGGCGCGGGGCAGCAGCGAGCGGTCCTTGCGCAGGGCCTGCCACTGGTCCGGGTGCTGGGCGAGGGCGAGGACCCCGCTGGCGATGGTGTTGCGCGGCTGCTCGAAGCCGGTGATCAGGATGAGGACGGCGTTGGCGTCCCGCTCCTGGTCGGTGAGCGGTGGCTCGCCGTGTTCCGTTTCGATGGCGCAGCGGGCGAGGACCGTGCCGAGGTCCTGCGCGGGTGCCGCGCGCTTACGGTCCAGCAGGTCCTTGAAGTAGGCGGACATGGCGTGGAAGACCTCGGTCGAACCGGCGTCGACCGTGCCGGTCAGCCGGTTGACGAACCCGAGGTTGAGACGGCCCCAGTCCGCGAGCATGCCCCAGTCCTCCCGCGGGGCGCCCAGCAGCAGGGACACGGCGCGCAGGGCGTAGGGCTCGCTGAGGTCCTTCATGAAGTCGACCCGACCGCCCCGCTCCAGCGCACCGGTGAGCAGTTCCCCGGCGATCTCGCGCAGCGGTCCGGCCAGGCCCTCGGCCACCTCGCCGGTGACGGCGGGCCGCAGCAGCCGTCGGATCAGGTCGTGACGCGGGTTGTCCATCATGGCGAACAGCACGCCCGCGTGGACGCCGATGGGCAGGTCGTCCAGGTGGGAGCCGCCGCCGACGCGATCGCCGCCGCCCTGGGCGGAGAAGTCGGGGGAGGCGGCAGCGGTCACGATGTCGGCGTGCCGGGTCAACACCCAGAATCCGTCACCGTCCATGGTCCCGCCGCCGGGGTGGAAGAGGACGGGCGCCTGTGCGCGCAGCCGGGCGAACAGGTCGTAGGGAACTCCGTCGGCGAACCGGGACTGGTCCGAAAGGTCGAACCCGCCCAACACCTGGGGAAGTTGGCGGTCGGTCGTCATGTGGTCCTCTCGGGTGCGGCGTCGGCCGCCCATCAGTGACGGACGAGTCGGTCGTGGGCGCCCGCCAGCCAGCGGCGGCTGATCTTGGCGTGGTCGGGCTCGGTCGCAGTGCGCAGCCGGGCGACGAGCCCGGCGAGCCGCTGGCGCGCCTCGATGCTGTACACGTCGGCGAGTTCCTGGTCTTGCCACGGCTCGTCGCCGGACGGGGTGTCGTCGGAGGCGGCGCGCGCCAGTACGGCGACGGCACTGAACAGTTCGCCCGCGATACGGCCGAGGAGGACGACCGTATGCTCCTGGGCGTACAGCTGCTCGGGGTCCGGGTACCGGCGCACCAGGCCGACAGCGATCTCCCGCGCGCTGTGCACGAGGCGTACGAGGGCCCGCAGATGGTCCTGGTTGGCCGGCGACAAGCCGGCGGCCCCGGTCTCCATCGCCTCGGTGGCGGTGGGCGCGTCGGCGTAGTACTGCGCGAGCAGCATCCGCCCGAGCTGGTTGTCGAGCTGGAAGTCGACGTTGCCGGCGACGCGCAACCCCCGCGCGTCGCGGAAGGCGCGTTCCAACGGTACGGCGGCAGCGCCGCGGCGCACCTTGCTCGCGACCGTCTCGAAGCCCTCGCCGCCGTGCAGGGACACAGTCCGGTCGACGATCCGCCAGGCCCCGCGGACCAGGAGGTTCTTGGTCACGAACCGCTCGAACCAGCGATCGGTCAGGCCCGGGGCGACGAGGCTCCAGCGCACCGCCGACTCCATGGCGTACACGTCGGCGAGGGTGGCCGTGACGAGGCGCTGGATCTCGTCGTACTCGCCGAGCGGGCGGCCGTCGATGGTGCGCCGGGCGATGAACTCCCGTGACCAGGCGAGGCAGTTGCGGGCGATCGCCATCGCGGGTGCTCCGGTGAAGTGGATCCGGCCGAGCAGCGCCACGAGGCCCACCAGCGGCGGTAGCTGGTCGCCCGTGGGATCGAGGAGCACCTGGCCGGCCGGGACGAACACGTCGTCGAAGCGCAGCGACGCATTGGGCAGACCCCGGCTGCCCATGAACTCCACGCGGGGCCCTATGGAGAACCCCTGGGTGCGGGTATCGAGGAAGAAGGCGCCGACCTTGGGCGCACCGTGGCCCGGCACGGTCGCGGACACCGCGATCAGGTCGGCGACGGGGCCGTTTCCGGTGAAGAGCTTGTCACCGCGCAGGAGATAGCCGCCGTCGGTGGGGGTCGCGGTGAGCGTCTTGCGGGCGTTGTTCTGCCCGGAGCGGTCGGTGTCGCCGAAACCCGAGACGGTGCCGGCGGCGATCCGTTCGCTCACGAACTCCCGCAGCGGGCCGGGCGGCAGGGCCGGAAGCATCGCCGCCGCGCCGACCCCGTTCTGGATGGCCACGATCTGCCCGACGGGCACGGAGTGCGCGCAGGCCTGGGCGATCACGCGGAAGGCGCTGTACGGCGGCAGTCCGAGGCCCCCGAGTTCGGGCGGGACCACGAGCCTGAGGTAGCCGCGCTCCT
The DNA here is from genome assembly GCF_053593695.1 of Streptomyces sp. NPDC002144. Classification (NCBI taxonomy): domain Bacteria; kingdom Bacillati; phylum Actinomycetota; class Actinomycetes; order Kitasatosporales; family Streptomycetaceae; genus Streptomyces; species Streptomyces sp. NPDC002144. The sequence continues at coordinate 22,801 of NZ_JBSFDB010000076.1, read as the reverse complement.
GCAGGTCGTCGAGGAGCCCGTCGGGCAGGACGCGAGTGTCGTCCACCTCGGTGGCGTCGACACGCTGCGCGAAGAACTCCGCGGCCTCGGCGACCAGCCGGTCCGCGAGTTCCTCCTCGGCACGGCTCTGCCGGGGAAAGTCCCGCCAGGAGTTCCAGTCGACACGCCCGCTCAATAAGTCCGTCAGGAAAGAGTGCGGTGCGGTTTCACCATCGGATGCTGCGGCGGTCATCGGCGAATCCTCTTTCGGTCGACGCGCGGCACTCGAAAAGCTAGTGACGCTCGCCCCCTATCGCCAACCCCAGTTCTGCGGTGACACCCACCCCTATTTTTCGGAGAACACCGTATGGGCCGGACGCACTGAACGCGTCCGGCCCATACTGGATCGGTATCAGGGGCCAATGGCCCGGCCTGCTCAGCCGAAGAAGTTGTACGCCAGCTCAATGACGCCGCTGTCGAGCTGGAGGACGCCGTACCCCTTGGCGATCGGCTCGGCGGTGGGGCCGAGGTGCCAGGTGTAGAGCACGGCGTCGTTGTGGGAGCCGATGATCGTGGTCAGGTCGAGCGGCAGGTCACCGAGCTTGCCGCGGGCCGCGCCGATGGCCTCCACGATGGCGTCCACACCCTCGGCCACCCAGTCAGGGTCGATGATCTTGGCCTTCTTGCCGAAGATCGACTCAAGCGTGGCCTTGCGGCTGTCCGCATCGAAGTCGTTCCACGCCTTGAAGTACGTCTCAACGATCTGAGTGACATCGCTCATGGGAAAGGCCCTTCCGAATACAGGTAGGAACCCCGTGGAGGAGGACTTCCTCCACGGGCACCCCGGGCCTCGTGGCCACGGGTGAGCGCACATCGGCCGACAAAAAGTACACGCCGTTCAGTTGCACTACGGCTAACGGTAGCGCAACGCCGTTCACTGTCAAGTACGATGATTTTCCGGCCGGTTGACCAAAAACAGGCCACAAAAAACAGTGCTGGGACCACACCCGAAGGTGCGGTCCCAGCACTGTGCGAAGGAACCCGGCGGGGTCAGTCAACCACGGCGGTGACGGGCGCGGTGAGGCCCAGCAGATGCGTGAGGTCGACCAGTTCGGCGTGGTAGAGCTTGGCCGGATCCTGCACCTGGGGCCGCAGGTGGCCGTAGATCTCGAGCGAGACGAGCCCGTGCACTCGCCCCCACAGCCGCATCGCCAGGGCGACGGCACACGGATGCAGGTCGGGGAAGGCCGAGCGCACCGTCTTGATGAACTCGGGATCGTAGTCGTCCCAGGTGTAGCCCTCGTCGGCATGCAGCCGCTGGGCCCAGGGCCAGGCCGAGACCACGACTCCGGTCAGCGCCGTGCAGGCACGGTGCTCGGCCTCGGCCGCGGGACCGCACAGGGGGACCTGGTAGTCGGGCACGGGGTCGCCGTAGACGAGACGGAACTCCTGCGGATTGGCCACCGCCCAGTTCCGGTACGCCTGCCCGTACGCCATCACCTGGGCGACCGGACCCCCGGGCGCGGCTGCGACGGCCTCCTCCAGCGCCTGCGCCAGGGAGTTGTAGACGTCGGCGATGAGCGCCGTGATCAGGTCGTCCCGGGTGTCGTAGTAGCTGTAGATGGCGCCGGCGGTCATCCCCATCTCACGAGCGATCGCGCGCAGGGACACGGCTGCCGTGCCGTTCTCCGCCATGTGCTTCAGCGCGATCGTCTTGATCTCCTGGGCGGCTTCTGCGCGGAGGCGTTCTCGTCTGCTCGGTTTCGGGTCTGCCATGGCGCCATCGTAACAGCGTAAAGTACGGTAGCCGCTGATCAGCTATTGATCACCGTGTACTTTCTACGTGCCACATGGCGCCATCCACCTCGCCGCTACCAACGCAGGACCCCTAGCGATGGCCGCTCGGAGCCCGCTGCGGGGACACGATCTAGGGGTTGCCCCTAGGGGTGCGTCTTCCCATACCTTCGGCTCGCGGAAAACCGACGGAATTCAGACGGCGCGGCGCGACGCCATTGCTGAAAACGCTCTCTGCAACTCCTCGAAAGGGTGGAAATGGTCAGTTCGACTACGGAATGGGATTACATCGTCGTCGGTGGCGGTGCCGCCGGGTCGGCCCTCGCGTCGAGGCTTTCCGAGGATTCATCGGCGAATGTGCTCCTACTGGAAGCAGGAAAGGACATCCGGCCGGCGGACCGCCCGCAGAATTTCACCGGTCGTGAATTCGACCTGGACATGGCGGCACAGCCCGACTTCTGGTGGCACAACCTGCAGACGAGGATCCACCCCACGCTCGACCCGATCCCCTTCCAGGCCGGCCGGGGCATCGGCGGCACCTCGCAGGTGAACGGGCTCTTCTCCATCCGAGGTGTGCGCGACGACTTCGACCGGTGGGTCGCGCAGGGCGCGGCGGGCTGGTCGTTCGACGAGGTCCTCCCGTACTACCGGAAGCTGGAGGACGACCTCGACTTCCCCGACACCCCCTACCACGGGCGGGGCGGCCCGCTGCCGATCTTCCGGGAGCCCCAGCAGAACTGGGGGGGCGCCGACAACGCCTTCCGGGACGCAGCGCTCGATCTCGGTGTCGCCTGGCACGACGACACCAACGCGCCGGACGCGACCGGCCTGTCCCCGTTCGCCATGCACATCCGCGACGGCAAGCGGGTGGCGGCAAACGACGGCTACCTGGAGCCCGCCCGCGGACGCGCCAACCTGACCATCCGGGGTGAGGCGCTGGTGGACAGCGTCACCTTCACGCCCGGAACAAAGGTGGCTACGGGGGTACGGCTGGCATCCGGAGAGAGGATTCCGCTCGCTCCGGGTGGCGAGGTGATCCTCTCCGCCGGCGGCACACTGTCCCCCGCCCTCCTGGTGCGTTCGGGCATCGGCACCGCCGAGGACCTGGCAGCGCTCGGTGTCGACCAGGTGGTCGACCTCCCGGTGGGCCAGGAGCTCACGGAGCACCCGTTCATCGTCCTCGCGCTGCCCATCCCGCTGGAGAAGGCGGCAAGCCCGTTCGGGCGAACCGTGAACGTCACCTGGCGCTACTCGTCGGGTCTCGCCGACGCCGGCGCCAATGACATGATGATCATCCCGAACAACGGCTGGCTTGGCATCCCCGGCATCTGCATCTGGCAGATGCACGCCGTCAGCCGCGGCAAGCTGCGCTTCACCTCGCGCGACCCGCTCGCGGGAGCCTTCGTGGAGATGCGCATGCTCACCGAGCAGAGCGACACGCTGCGCGCGAAGGACGCCCTGGAACGCGTCGGCGAGCTGGTGAACCACCGTGCCTTCGCGGACATCCTGGCCGACAAGCCCGAGCTGCCCTCCGCCGAGGAACTGCCGAATGTGACGTTCGCCAGCCATCACGTGGCCACCACGGCCCGGATGGGTTCACCGGACGACGCGACGACGGTCGTCGATCCCGAGTGCCGCGTCCTCGGCGTCGAGGGTCTGCGCGTCATCGACCAGTCGGTCATGCCCGAGGTCATCCGCGGCAATCCACTGCTGACCGTACTGATGCTCGCCGAGCGCATGGCGGACCGGATCAAGGCAGCTCGCACCTGATTCTGGCCATGCGGGGCCAGGCCCGACGCGTCTGACCCATACACCGTTTGACAGTCGAGCACCGTTGAGCCAGACTCCAGCGTGTTGTTATTGAACACCGTGTACTCAACCGATTCCTTGAACACCGTGTACTTCAACGTCGCTCATCGCCGCCGGGCGCACCTCGAGCACCGGCCCCAGTGACAGAAGGAAGCCCTGTCGTGGTTGACACCGTCCCCAAGAGCCAGCACCGGCCCGGGCTCATGCTCGCGCTGCTGGCATTCGCCCAGTTCATCGTTGCCGCCGACTACAACATCGTGTACGTCGCACTCCCCGACATCGGCAGTGCGCTCGGCTTCACCGCCCAGTCGCTGCAGTGGGTGGTCAGTGCCTACGCCGTCGCCTTCGGCGGTCTGCTGCTCTTCGGCGGCCGGCTGGTCGACCGGCTCGGCGGCCGCCGGATCTTCATCCTCGGCGCGGTCCTCTTCGGCCTGTCCTGCCTGGTCGGCGGTCTGGCCAAGGACCCGGGGGTACTGATCGCGGCCCGTGCCGTCCAGGGCGTCGGCGGCGCGCTGCTCTCCCCGGCCACGCTGATGCTGGTGAACACCCGTTTCGAGGAGGGTGCCGAGCGCAACCGCGCGCTGGCCGTCTGGGGTGCCTGCGGCAGCGGCGGCCTGGCGGCCGGCGCGCTGCTCGGCGGTCTGCTGACCAACGCCTGGGGCTGGCAGTGGGTGCTGTTCATCCTGGTCCCGATGGCCCTGCTGGCCGCAGCGGCCGCCCCGTCCGTCCTGCCGGCCGACGAGCGCTCCGGCAGCGACGCCAGCTTCGACGTCCCCGGCGCGCTCCTCGCCACCGCCGGTTCGTCTCTCCTGGTCCTCGGTCTGGTGAGCGGCCCCGAGGCGGGCTGGGGTTCGCTGCGTGGCGCCGGCTCCATCGTGGCCGGCGTGGTACTTCTCGCCGTCTTTGCCCTGGTGGAGAGCAGGAGCCGGGCCCCGCTCGCGCCGATGCGCCTGTTCACCAACCGCAGCCTGGTCACGGCGATCCTGATCATCCTCGTGTTCCAGAGCGCGCTGTCGGGCTCGTACTACCTGTTCACCAACTACATGCAGGACGTGCTCGGTTACGACGCCCTGGAGGCGGGCCTGGCGTTCCTGCCGCTCACCGTCATCTCGATGCTCGCCTCGCTCAAGCTCACCGGCATCCTGCTGGCGAAGTGGGGCCCGCGTACCACTCTCTTCATCGGCATGCTGATCAACGGCACGGGCATGATCGTCCTCGCCCTGGCGATGACCACTGACGCCTCCTTCTGGCAGCTCCTGATCGGCCTGCTCGTCTGGGGCGTCGGTGGCGGCGTCACCTTCCCGGCGATGTTCATCTGCGCCGCGTCCGGCGTCGACCCGAGCGAGGCCGGCATCGCCTCCGCACTCGCCAACGCCTCGCAGCAGATCGGCGGCGCCGCGGGCCTCGCCGTCCTGGTGGCCATCGCCAACGCAGGCCTGGACTTGAGCTCCGACACCAAACCGGCCGTCTCCGCCGTGGCGGACGGTCTGCGTACGGCGACGTGGGTGGGCGGCGTGGCCGCCGTCGTCGGCGGTCTGCTCGCCTTCACCCTCAAGAAGCCCGGCAGCGCGGCCCAGGAGCCGGCCGACCGGCAGGCCGGGCAGGCCGATGAGATCGGTGCCGTCTCACACTGAGCCCAGCCGAGCGACACTGCACCACGAACGCGGGGCCGTGGCCGGGAAATCCCCCGACCGGCCACGGCCCTGCCCCGCAGACCTGGCACATGCCGGAAGTTCGGACCATTCCGAGTTCAGTCCCAGCAGCCCAGCACCATGAGGTTGATGTCATGCGGCTCAGCGCGGAAAGCGGGCGCTCTTGGACACGCCGTTTCGTGGAAGCGGACGACAGCGAACTGCGACTGGTCTGTTTCCCGCACGCCGGCGGGTCGGCGGCGTACTTCCGGCCGTTGGCGCAGTCGCTCGCGCCGCGCGTCGAAGCACTGTGCGTGCAGTACCCGGGTCGGCACGACCGGCGCCACGAACCTCTTCTCGACAGCGTTCCGGCACTCGCCGATGGCGCCTTCGCGGCCCTGCGCCACGCTCTCGACGGGCCGTTCGCCTTCTTCGGTCACAGCCTTGGTGCCGTGGTCGCCTTCGAAGTGGCCCGCCGCTTCGAGCAGTTGACCACGCAGGGGCCGGTACGGCTGTTCGCCTCGGCCCGGCGTGCCCCGTCCGTCGCGCGGGACGAACGGGTCCATCTGCGCGACGACGCGGGTCTGATCGCGGAACTGACTCGCCTGGGCGGCACGGCGAACGCCCTCCTCACCGACGACGACCTGCGCGCCCTGGTACTCCCCGTCGTCAGGGCGGATTACCGGGCAGTGGAGACCTACACCCCCGTACCGGTCAACGCCCGGCTGACCTGCCCCATTTCGGTCTTCGCCGGAGAAGCGGACCCGGTCGCGTCGATGCCGGAGTTCCGTGCCTGGGCAGCCCACACCACCAAAGACAGCGACTTCCGGGTGTTCGACGGTGGCCACTTCTATCTGGACGGACACACCGCGGCTGTGGCCAGGGCAATCATGGACACCCTGTGGTGAACGACGAGGCCTCCGAGACAGAAGTGGTGCCCGCTCCCGGAGGCCCCCTGCCGTTCCTACTAGCTGGCCAGTCGCTCGTGTTCCGTCGGTTCGACCGCCTGCAGCGCGCCGACGAGATCCGTCCGTCGCCTTATGTTGAGCTTGCGGTAGACCCGCGTGAGGTGCTGCTCGACGGTGCTCACCGTCACAAACAGCCGGCTCGCGATCTGCCGGTTGCTGTTACCGGCGACAGCAAGCTGAGCAACCCTCATCTCGGCGTCGCTGAGAGCCTCGGTGGCACGTACGCCGCCGTCCGGCGGCTGGAGACCTCGACTCTGCTCGTCCTCCGCAGCCGATCGCGCCGCGATCGGCGAGGGGATCAGCACTCCCCGGCGCTCGGCCATCAGACCGGCTCGGCGCAGTATCTGCCGCCCCTTGCTGTACTGCCCCTGTTCCTGCCAGGCCCATCCGAGATCATGGAGCACAAACGACAGTTCAAGTGGCGCCTCGCACATCTGCAGGTACTCAGAGGCCTTGGTGAGCAGCCGGGGACGCTCGGACACCGTGTTGGTGGCGGCCAGCACCCTCAACGTCTCGGCGTGGATGCGCGGATACTCGGGGCCGCACTTGCGCATCTGTTCGGCGAGAAGGATCTGGGCCTGTTTGCGGTCTCCGAGACGTATGAGGGCCTGCGCCGCACTCGATCGCCACGGAATCATGACCGGATTGTCCAGCCCCAGCCGCTCGGCCACCTCTCCAGCAGCCTGGAAGTCGTCGAGCGCCGCCGAGACCTGGCCCGACGCGAGATACCGATGACCGCGAGCTCGCAGCAGACGCATGCCGAAGGGCGTTTCGAAGATGACCTGGGGCATCGCGGACTGGGCTTCTTCCACCACTGCGCTGACATGCCCCGTCAAGGTGTTGGCGTGCAGCACGGTACTCACTGGAAGGCCGAGCATGATGCCCCAGTTCCGCGCCGGAAGCAGTGTCAGCGCCTGCTCGACCTCGCGTTCGGCAGCCGCCGGCTCACCCTGGCGGAGGAGGATCTCGGCGCGTGCCGCACGGAACATGGCGTGCCACAGGGTGAAGCAAGCCTGCCGGGCGTGGGAGATCAGCTCCTGGGCCCGCTCCTGCGCATCCTGCAGCTGCTCCCCGTACATCAGGGTGTACAGAGCAACCATCAGAAGCGGTGCCGTGCCCTCGGAGAGGTCGTAGTGCCGCAGATCTTGCCGTGCCTCGTTCAGCCGCCTGGCATCGGGTGCCGCGGTGAGGTTGCGGCGGAGTATTGCAGCCGCGCGTCCCGTGGCCCAGGCTTCCGGCGAAACGCCGCTGGAGACCATTTCGTCGGCGTCGGGAACGCCTGACGCCCGTCCGTTCCCGCGGCGCGGATAGATCGTCTCCAACCAGGCCTTCGATGCCTCGAGATGGGAGGCCGCCACCATGTCGTGCGCCTCAACAGCCGCCTCGAAGCCGCGTACCAGCAGCTCGTTCGCTTCCTCGGGACGTCCGAACCAGATCAGCGCGTCGATGACAGAGGTGACGTGCCATCCCGGGAGATGACCCGCCCGCGCTTCCTCGATCAAGCCGCCGACCAGTCGATATGCGGCATAGGGTTCCCGGCGCCAAGTGGCCCGCACGATCATCGCCGTGGTGGTCGCCCTGCGCCGCTCGTCGGTGTCGTACTTGAGCGCCATTCGCAGGCAGTCCACCGCAAAGTCGGCATTCCTTTCGTCCAGCGCTTGCTGGGCCGCCTCGTGGAGGATCGGAATCGCACAGTCAGTGTCGACGCGGCTGGCTCCCAGGAGGTGCCCCGCCACGGTCATGGCGGGAAAGCCGTTCTTGAAGAGGACATTTGCGGTGTGGACCTGGAGATCGGCCCGCTGCAACGACGTCATGGCGCTCAGCAGCACACTCTTGGCATACGAGTGCCGAAACGTTCCCCCGGAGACGATCCCGGTCTCGCGCAAGAGATCAAGGGCCTGGGCGGTGGTCTCCTGGTCCATGCCCACGAGTTGAGCGAGCAACGAAACCGAGGGAGCGTCATCGAGCACTGCCAGTTGGTGGGCGACGTGCAGGACCTCGGGTTCACATCGGAAGAGGCAGCTGATCAGGGCCTGGCCGAATCCGTCCGCCATCCGGAGCTGCGGTACGTGGGCTTCCACCGTGGTGCGGTTGTCCTCGACAAGCCCGTGAAGCAGCGCGGTATTGCCTCCGGTGACCCCGAAGGCGTCGGCTGCGAGCAGCTCAGCCGCCGGGCGCCCCAGATGAAGGGCCATCACTTCCTCGACGCCTTGAGGAGACAGCAACGGCAGCTTCAGGAAACGTACGAGCGGCTCGGCAGGCAACTCGGCTTCGGGCAACGTCGCCAGTCGCCGGGAGTGGGGAGATTCGTTCAACACGACGAGGAGTCGTGACGACCGAAGCCTGCGAACGACATACGACAGGCAGCGGAGTGACGCCGCGTCGGCGTAGTGCACGTCGTCGATGCCGAGCACCACAGGTTTCTGCGTCTGCTCGATGACGGCCAGCAGCGTCATACACATCTCGTGGAAGATCTGCGGCGGCACATCACCACCAGACCCACCCGCGCCATCCCGATCGGTCGATTCGGACTGTGCCTCGGCAGCACACCGCTCGACCTTCTCCCGCAAAAGAGGATCGACCTTGTCGCCGTGAAGCAGATGAGCGAGCAGCCCGAAGGGCACCGTCTGCTCCGCCCGGGAAGCGATCGCTCCGAGATAGAGCCCTTCACAGGCCTCCACATAAGCAGCGAAGTCGTTCAGCAACTCCGTCTTGCCGCACCCCACGGGTCCATAGACGATCGCAACCCTGCCTTTACCACCCCGACTCCCTTCAAACATCCTGCGCAGTTCGCCAAGTAACCTGATCCGCTCGGGCAGTTCGTATGAGGGTTCTCGGCCCCTCGGGAGGTCAAGGCAGCTTTCAGGCATGCCGGCCATAGCCATACTCGTTCGTTCCCCCTGCAAGACGAGTGTCGACATCAGGGACATCGATGTCCCTTGAATGACTTCGACATTAAAATACCGGGCGATCGGTCCTGTCAACGGTTATTGATCTTGCCGTTTCCCATCGGGAGCTCCGGACAGCCGATCATCGCGACGAACGCAGGATTCGGCCCAGGCTGGCTCCACGCGAGCCAACCCCATCACGCCACCCCACATGAGCCCGGTGAAATGCGTCACACAATGAGGATGACCCCCTGCCCCATCGGGAAGTGTGTCAGCTTTCTTACGGGCAGATTAAAGATTTACAGCCCGGCACGGCGCACATGACCCAATAGACACACTGCCCACAATTCGGACAAATTCTGTAGTAAATGGGAACCGGGTCGTCCGACCTCTTATTTAAGCGTCCAGATCACCGCATGGTGACACTGCCATTGAGCCCCGCCGTGAGTATAGGTATCAATGCCGTTGCACTCGACGAGCCACCTCACCCGACACCTCAAAAACGGCCACAGCCTGGCAGATCACGCAACAGAGCCCAGACCGTGCCTTCACCTGTCAACTGAAGGGTTTGCACTGGCCGGCTCGTCACCACATCGCCGGCGTCAGCGGGAAGAGCGGGGCTCAAAGAGGAACGCCGCACGACCTGATACACCATTTCAAAGACTCGCCGAACCTGTATTTTGAAATCAGGTGCACTCTAATATTCGGGTCGCCCGGGTGAATCTCACGCCCGCGCTCCCACGGCACTGTATGTGACAGTCTCCCGTCATACGGCTCTTGTCGTTCAGGGCCTTTTCCGTCCCGACCCGGTACTTGTTCTGGATCCACCGCAGCAAGTCGTTATTGTTGCGGTCGAGCAGCGGATACAGGGCCGAGCGGTAGAAACGCCACTAGTAGTTCAGCCATCCTCTGACCACCGGATTGACTGTCCGCGCGCCAGGTCAGATGACTCCTGCGCTGTGCGTCGGCGCAATCTTGGCCACGTAAGCAATTGCCCGCCAGGGCTCGCAAAAATCCCGATGGCGATGCCGTCGACACAGTCGAGGTAACGGTTTTACTACTTGCATCGATCACGGCAAGCCCGCTCACCCTTGGTACCTTCTCCTGCAGAAGGTGACGTAGACGTACTTATCTGCCGCAAGCTCGTACCCAAAGAGTCGACCCCAGGTGCCTCGCCATCAGCAGTGGGGAAATCGCGCGAGCGCGGCTGTCCTCTCGTTGAGGGAGTGTTGCGGAATTTCAAGGCGCTGCCAGCGACGTTCCTCGCCCGCGGCTCCCAGCACCTGCTCTTCGACGGCGTCATCTTCAGCCCCGCTGGGTCTGGCCCGGCCCGACCTGTCCGAGCGGCGACACGAGCCTCCCGCTAGTCGTACTCGGTGAACGGGTCAGCGACGGCGGCTTCGACCACATCGGTATCGATGACATCGCCGCCTCCAAAGAGGCCGCCGAGCACCTCCTCGGCCTCGGCAGACGCCGCGTCGCCGCCATCGGCGGCCAGCCGTACCGCTCCGGCGAGGCCGCCCAGCTGCGCACCCTGGGCTTCCGTCTGGCCCACGAGCAGGCCGGCGTGCCCGTGCGCGAGGGTACGAGGTGTTCTGCTCAGGCGACCTGATCGCCCTTGGCGCCCTGCACACGCTCGCCGCCCGAAGCCCGGGCGTCCCGGAGGACGTCGCGGTCGTCGGCTATGACGACATCGAGGACGCCAACTTGGGTGCTCTCGCGGTCCCGCGACAGACCCTCGGTGCGTTCCCTGTCCCCGGATCTCTCTCGCCCCTTGGCCATGCGGTACAGGGCGGAGACGTCACCGTAGTCAGCGGCCTGCCGTGCCATGGTTTCGGCGTCTCTCCTGCTCCCCGGCCTTCTCTCTCCCCCGCGCACGGCGAGGCGGTACACGGCGTTGGCGTCGCCCGAACATGGCCGGCCGTCGGGCTCCGGGGGTTGTGACGGTGTTCGTGGGGCTGACCGTGGGCGTTCCGGTCGACGGCGAGCGGCCGGCCCGTCTGGACCGCCAAGGCCGTGAACGCCGACGGCCGGAAGGCCGGGGTGGGCAGGCCCCGTTCGGGAGCGCGCCGCCCCGGCCTTCGGCCAGTGCTGCCTACTTTCTCTTGAGGGTGAAGTTCTTGATGACGGTGGACTTCTTCTTGATCGTCACGGTCGCGACGGTGGGCTGGAAACCGTCCTTGGCGGCTATGACGGAGAGCGGGTTGTTGCGGACGTCGAGCCACAGGGCGTACCCGCCGTCGGCGTCCGTCGTGAGCGTGTAGCTCGTGGCCCAGGTGTCGATCTGGACGGTGGCTCCGGCGATCGGCGCGGTGCCGCCGGCGGCGGTCGCCCCCAGCACCGTCCCGGTGATCTTGCCCCAGGTGCTGGGCGGGGCGACATGCATCTCCACGGGGAGCCTGGGCACGGAGTAGGGAGTGTCGGTGCTGAAGGAGAGCTGGGCGGTGAAGTCTCCTGGCTGGGTCACCTCGGCCACGGAGGCGTCCAGGGTGATTGTCACCTTCGAGCTCTTACCGGGCTTGAGAGTGAGCTGCTGCGTGCTTTCGCTCAGCCAGCTGACCTCCCTCGCCTCTCCCTGGTCGTAACCCGGCAGCACCTCCACGGTCGTTCCGGGAGTCGCGAGCGCGACGCCGCCGCCGACCTTGAAGAAGCCCAGCCCGCCTCCGCCGCGGTAGGTGGCGGTGTCGGCGTTGGGCAGGGCGGTCCAGGTGCCGGCCTGCGGGTCGAAGGAGAAGCCCTGGTTGGTGATGCTGTTCCCGGTCACGCCGCCCGCGGTGACGAGCAGACCGTTGGCGGAGGTGTACGCGGCGCCCCAGAGGGTGATCGGCAGGTCGGCGACCTGTGACCAGGTGTTGGCGGCGGGGTCGTAGACGTAGGAGTGCTTGACCTCGCTGCTGCCGTTGAACCCGCCCGCGCAGTAGAGCTTGCCGCCGATGCCGGCGCAGGAACTCCAGGAGATCTGCTCCGGGTAGGCGGCCAGTGTGGACCAGCTGTCGGCGGCGGCGTCGTAGACGGTGACATCGGTGGAGCCGCAGGAGTCGGCCCCGCAGCCGCCGACCACGTAGAGCTTGCCGTCGAGGACGGCGCTGCCGGAGCCCGCGTAGGGCTTGGGCGAGGCGGCGCCGGTGGTCCAGGTGTCGCTTCCCGGGTCGTAGATCTCCAGCTTGGAGTCGGGGGCGCCGCTGGGTCCCCAGCCGCCGACGGCGTAGAACTTGCCGTCGATGAAGCCGTGGGCGGGATCCTCCCGGGTGTCCGCCGCAGCGGCCCGCTTGGTCCAGGTGCCGGCGACCGGATCGAGGACGTACATGTCCTTGGTGTCGGCGGCGCCGTTGAAGCCGAATGCGGAGTAGACCTTGCCGTCGTCGGTGGCGACGGCGTTGTCCATCAGCTTCACCGGAAGGTCGGCTGCTGCCTGCCAGGCGTCACCGGCGGCTCCCGGGACCACCTTGGCGGTGGTGCCCGCGGCGGACGCGGCGGCCTTGCTCGACAGCGGGGAGTACGTGCCCTTGACGCGCTTCAGCGGGGCGCCGCCCGCGGCCGCCATGCTGAACCCGCCGGGCTGTTCCCCGAGTTTGACGGTGGCGGGTGCCGTGCCGGTGTTCTTGACGGTCAGGGTCTTGGTGGTCTGCTCGCCCCATCCGAGCGACGCGGTGATGGAGGTCTTGTCCAGCGTCACCTGCCCGGCGCCGAGTGCGAAGTCCGCGCCGACGGCGCTGTCGGCCCGCACCTTCACCGTCTTGTCGAGCCCGGTGTAGTGCGGCTTCGCCGCGGTGAAGCCGTGGCTGCCGAGGGAGGAGAACAGGGTGTAGACGCCGTCGCCCAGGGCGGGGTCGTCGGGGGTGGCGAACGTGACGGCGCTCTGCTTGCTGTCGTCCTTGTTCGTCACGGTGGCGCCGACCAGACCCGTGGAGGTGTTGGCATCGGTCACGGTGCCGGTGAGCAGACCGCCGGGGAGGGACGTGACGTGGCGATCACCGATGAAAACGTTGTCAACCTTCCACCACCAGCCGAAGGATCCGGTGAAGTGGAAGCGGAGTTGCACCGATGCCTTGCCGGCGTAGTCGGTCAGCGGGAGTTCGACCTTCTGCGCGCCGAAGGTGGTGCCGGTTGCGGACCAGAGTGTGGTCCAGGTCGCGCCGCCGTCCGTGGTCGCGTCGACGTCCGCGCTCTGGCCCCCGCTGGCCCAGTAGTCGTTGGCGAAGGCGATCTCGGGTGCGGAGTCGTCGGTGAAGTCGTATACGGGGCTGAGCAGTTGCGAGTCCTGGTGTACCCCGCCGCCGTAGTGGTCGCTGTCGACGATGGCGAACCCGCCGTCGCCGCCGGTGGTGTTGGAGCGCGAGCCCGGGTCGTCGAAGGTCCAGCCGCCGGTCGTCCCGTCGGCGTTGACCACCCTCCAGCCCTTCGGGGCGGAGTCGGTCGAGTCGAACGGCTCGGTGGTGCCTTCGTCCCGTACCGAGTAGCCGGCGGGCACGGTGGCCGCCCACGGGTCGACCGGAACCGCGACGTTCAGACTCTGGTCGGAGGCCGCGACGGTGATCTTCTTGGTGGGCGATGTGTAGCCGGGAGAGGCGCTGACCACGTGCAGGGTGTAGTCGTGGCCCTGGGGCAGCTTCAGGTCGAAGGCGCCGGTGAGCGGGTCGGTCCACACCGGGCCGCCGGGGACGCCGTCCGCGGTGATCTTGGCGTAGAGCGGCCAGCCGTGGCCGGAGCCGTCGGTGACCTTGCCGGAGACCGTCCGGCTCGGGACCGGGGTCAGGGCGAAGTTCTTGGTGAGGGCGTCGCCGTCGCCGAGGGACACACCCGAGGCGGTGCGGGGTGAGTAGCCGTACGCTTCGACGGTGATGTCGTAGCTGCCGACCGGCAGGACGAGCGAGTAGGTCCCGTCGGCAGCGGTGTGTGCGGTGCCGCCGCCCTGGGTGGTGACGGTGGCTCCGGCGACCGGCTTGCCGGTGCTGTCGTCGGTGACGGTGCCGGAGAGCTTCCCGTGCGGGCCGCTGCGGAACGCGGCCAGCCCGTCGGGGGTGCCCAGGCCGGTCGGACCGTCGTAGCCGGCACCGGCGGTGCACAGGTACGCGGGGGTGCAGGTGCCGTTGTCACCGGCGGTCACGTCATTGAGACCGGTCCCGGAGGCGTACGGGTAGGAGTTGGGGTACGTGCCCGCGACGGGGGTCCCGGCGGCCGCGTACACACCGGCGATGATCGGTGAGGAGGCGCTGGTGCCGCCGTACACCTGCCAGCCGCCACCGCCGTAGGTCTGGTAGACCGCGACGCCGGTGGCCGGGTCGGCCACGGCGGAGACGTCGGCGACGGTGCGCTTGTCACATCCGGTGTCCGTCTGGAAGGCCGGCTTGGGCTCGTAGAGGGAGCAGCCGGATCCCGGGCCCAGGCCATTGCGGTTCCAGACCGACTCGGACCAGCCGCGTGCGGTGCCGGAGGCCCGCACCAGCGAGGTGCCGCCGACGGAGGTCACGTAGGGCGAGACGGCGGGGTAGGCCACCCCGTAGTCGCTGTCGCCCGAGGAGGCGACCACGGCGACACCGGGATGGTTGTAATGGGCGTCGTACGTCGTCTCGTCGGGGGTCTCGCCGCTTCCCGGAGTGCTGCTGTAGTTGGTGCCGTAGGAGTTGGAGACGTACTTGGCGCCGAGCGCCACCGCCTGGTCGACGGCCGCCCCCAGGTCCTCGAAGCTCGGCTGGTCCGCCTCGACGAGCAGGATGTGCGCGTTCGGCGCGGCCGCGGAGACCATGTCCAGGTCGAGGGAGATCTCACCGGCCCAGCCGGCGTCGGGCGCCGGGTAGTTGGTGCCGCCGCGCTGGTCGACCTTGGTGAAGCAGCCGTTTGCCGTGGTGCAGGCCGGCAGTCCGTACTGCTCGCGGTAGACGGCCAGGTCTGCCTCGGCGCTGGGGTCGTCATAGGCGTCGACGATGGCGATCGTCTGCCCCGCACCGCCGTCGGCGGGAAGGCTGTAGGCGCTCTGCAGGTCGGCGGCGCCGTAGCCGCTGGGGGTGACGGAGGCGGACAGCAGGCCCTTGACGGCCTTGGTGTCGGTGCGACGCAGGGCGAAGCACGCGGCCTCGCCCCTCTTGGGGGTGGCACAGGAGGGCTCGAGGGCGACTTTCTTCTTGGCCGACGAGGCAGATGAAGCCGATGAAGCGGGCGGCGCCACCGCGTGGGCCGGGATCTGTATGCCCAGAACCGTCATTGCGGCGGCGCTGAACAGGGTCAGGCAGGCGGCGGCTCTTCGACGTAAAACCGAACCGGTTCTCGGTGAGGTACGCAAAAGGTTACTCCTCGGTTCGCCTTGCTTGGGTCGACTCGAACGTGGTTCCCGGTCGACAGCGAATGCGGGCGGTTCACATTCGCCGCAATCAATTGGCGTACCTCGAAGGGCAATTGACAATAGGCCGTGTGTTACATGTAAATGTCATGCGCCTGTTTCGTGCAAAAAAGGACCTGGACCGGGGTCGGAAATAAATCCCCACGCCAAAGGGGCCCACCGCTCAAAAAACGCGTAGGGCCGTATTCCTCACGGTAATTGGTTTTCAGTCGGTTGCACGCAGTCGGGTATCGGTGTGACCTCCGATCATCCTGACCTCGGCGCCCCGGCCTGACAAGATCCACCCGCTGCGGGCCCGCGCAGTTGCGCACTTGCGTAGCATCGGCGTGCACCTAGTTCCGATCTTCCGAGGAGTCGCTGATGGACGTGTCCTCCTCAGACGCGTTGTGGGCAGGCACCGGTCTGGGCTCCCTCGCCCGGCAGGCACTGGAGTACCTGGTCAGCCATCCGGGCGCGGACGAGGACGCGGTCGCGGCGGGAACCGGCGTCTCAGCCGCGGCGGCCCGGACCGCCTTACGATCCCTGGAGGCCGAACTCCTGGCCGTACGCATCGGGGAACAGCCCACGCGCTGGAGCGCCGGCCCGCCCCGCTCCTCGCTGGGCGCCCTTCTGGCCCGTAAACGACAGGAGTTGGCCAGGGCGGAGCTGTACGCGGAACAGCTCGACGAGATCTATCGCACGGCCCCCGGACGGCAGATCGCCTCGGATCTCTTCGAGGTCGTCGAGAGCGACGAACAGGTCGGCGCCCGCTACGCCCACCTTTTGCGCAGCAGCCGGCACGAGGTGCTGCATTTCGCGAGACCGCCGTATGTGACCCGACGGATCGCCCCCACGGACACGTCCACCGCTGCGGGCGCCACGGTCCGTCCCGGAGTCCGGCTGCGGTCCGTTTACGACAGCGACGGAATCGCCGACGACGGATGCCTTGAAACGGCTCTCCGGGGCGCCCCTACAGAAGGAGAGCTGCGGCTACTGCCCGGACTCCCCATGAAACTGGTCATCTTTGACCGCGTCGCGGCGATCATGCCACTACGCAAAGACGATCCCGCCGCGGGCTCACTAGTAGTGCACTCCTCAACGCTGCTCGAAGTACTGACCGCCCTCTTCGAGAGCGTATGGGAGCGTGCGGTGCCCCTCTCACTGGAAAGCCGCACCGCCTCGCACACCGCGAGCCCCGAAAGACAAGAGGCCACTCTGCACAGTCGGACGCGGGACATCCTTCGCCTGATGTCCGCCGGCATGAAGGACGACGCCATCGCACGCGCCTTGCGACTCAGCCGCCGGACCGTACAGACCCATATCAGCGATCTGGGCAGACAACTGGGCGCACGGACCCGGTTCCAGATAGCCCTACTGGCCCAGGAACGCGGCCTGTTCGGGGATACGGAGGGGTGAGCGTGGCCGTCACGCCGGCGCAGCTGCCCGTCGGCGTCCAGGGGCAGTGGAGCACTCCACTCGCGAAGGCAGCCGCCGCGCGGACCGAGAGGGCCGAGGTCAAGAAGGCCCTCAGCGGCAGGCGTGACCTGCCACACGACCAAGATCAATCTCATCCATGCTGACCGTTCCGCTGGTCCCCACGGCACAGACACCCGCCGCCCAGCACGGGACAGCCCGTTCACCTGACTACGCCTGCTGGCCCAGGCGCACCGCCCGGACCTGGAGTTGCACACTCTCGGGGACCCCGAGCGGTAAGGAACGGTCGGCAGCCACACCCAGGGCTCCGTCAGGTTCCGTGAGTGCGTGGAGGGTTGACGATCGGCTGGTAGGGGCGGACAGCAGAGCAGGCACGGGGTTCGTGATCATTGGTGTCGAAGCCAGATGATCACGAGAATGTCCCGTGCCTGCCGTTGCATCTTCCCCCACTGGGCCGGTTCGACGAGGCCGACAGCGAGATCCGGCAGGTCACCGAGGCGTATGCACCACGCTTCGGGCCGGAGTACCCGATCGTGCGCGCGACCCGGCAGCTGTTCTCCCGGACCCGAGCCGCGCCCCAGCAGTCTTACGCCAGCTCCACAGACCTGACATCCCGCCAGCCCGGGGGTAGCCCCGGCGTGCTTGGTCATCGCCGACCAGACGCCACACAAACCACCACTTACCTGCGGCTGGTTGGCGGTGAAAGCCGAACCTCCCTGGCGGCGCATCGGCATTCCCTGCCCTGCTCCGCAGGAGTCCGTTTCCTCCCCCACCTGAAGGCGGGGGTATCCACGGAGGAATCCCGATGACCGACGCGTCGCACGACGGGAACGCAGCCTGGGCCCCGAGCGCCCCATCACGATCGCGGGCCGACGGCTGCTGGACGAGTACCGGTCGGGCCGATGACGTGACAGCGTGTACCGCGACGTGGAACGGTGGCGTGGCCTCAGCAGTAGTAGCGGACCTCGAGGATGTTCACTTCCTTCTCGTCCACCCGGCAGACGAGCCGGTGTTCATCGTCGATCCGGCGTGAGCGAGGGCGAGCGCCTCGACGGCAAGCCCCTGCTGCTCGCCACGTCCTGCCTGCCTGCCGACCTCGTCCCCGGCACACCGATCACCCAGCCCGACACAGGGCCCGGCGGCCTCTACGCCCGACTCGCGGAACTGGGCAGCAAGCCCATCGGCTTTCGACTCCGAAGGCGCTGCCGTCGAGGTCGAGGCCGCGAGGCGCGAGGGACCAGAATCTGCGCTGCGGCACCGCGCTGCGTACCCTTTCACGCGTTCGCACGCTTGTGTCATCCTGTGTCCTTGATGCGTGGGGCGAGGGCGGGGATGTCTTGAGCAGACGCGGTTCGATGAGTGCCCGGAAGTGGTTCAAGCGTGGGGTCGCTCTCGCCAAGCAGGGAAAACTGACGGAAGCGCGTGACGCGTACCTCCATGCGGCGGTGTCCGGCAGCGTGAACGCTCAGTACAACCTGGGGCTCGTCTACGCCGATCTCGGTGACCTCGACAACGCGATCGCGTGGTACCGCCGGGCTGCTGCCTCTGGAGACGCCGGCGCCATGCACAATCTCGCGCTGCATCGCTACGGCGGGGATCGGAACGCGGTCGCCGAGGCGCTGCACTGGTACGCCGAGGCGGCCCTGCGCGGTCACGCGCCCTCGCAGTACAACCTGGCTCTCCACCACCACCGGGCGGGTGAACTCTCCCTCGCCGAGCGCTACTACGAACAGGCGGCGAAGCAGGGGGACCTCGATGCGCAGGTGTCCCTGGCAGGCCTGTGGCACGGCCGGGGCCTCGACCGGGAAGCCGAGGAGATGCTGCGCCGGGCAGTGGCCAAGGAGCATCCCGGGGCGCTCGACTTCATGGGCAAGCTGGCCGAGAACCGAGGTGACACCGAGCGGGCCGCCGGGTTCTACGCGCGCTCCCACGCGGCGGGATTCTCCGGTGCGGCGGTGAACCTGGGGATTCTGCACCAGAGGCAGCAGCGCGAGGTGGAGGCCGAGGAGTGGTTCCGTAAAGCGGCCGACGCCGGGAACGCCGGCGGTATGTACGCCCTGGGCCGGCTGATCATCGATCTGGACCGGTCGGACGAGGCCCTTGTCTGGTTCCGCAGGGCCGCCGAACTGGGGGACGCGTCGGCGCAGCACGCGGTGCGGGTCCTCACCGCGCGCGAAGAGGAATAACTTCGCCACACTCCAGAACACCGATGTCCCCGAAGGACCTGGCTTGATCAAGTTCCGTGGGTGTCTGCATCGTTGGTGATGTACAGGACGGGGAGTGCTCGTTGGGGTTCGTCGCGGATCGCCCGGGTGGTCTTGGCCGAACCTGAACCGGAGTCAGCCCGGCGCAGCCGCCCCGCCCGTCACTGCCTCTCCGCCCTGAAGAACGGAATATCCCCGGAGGAAACCCGATGAGCGATCAACTGCCCAGCGGCGGCATCGAATTGTCACCCGGCGAGATCGAGGCCCTGGACGCCAGGTGGTCTTCATGCTGGACCCCGAGTGAGGTCGCGCAGCGGCTGGCTGGGATCGGCACACCCTGGTACGTGGCCGCGGGCTGGGCGCTGGACCTGTTCCACGGCAGGCAGACGCGCACTCATGGCGACATCGAGATCGCGATTCCGGCCGCCAGCTTTCCCAAGGTCCGCCACCGTTTTCCCGGATACGTCTTCGACGCTGTCGGCAATGGCCGGGTCTGGGAGGACGCCGCACCAGACGCACTGGCGGCAGTGCATCAGACCTGGGTCCGCGATCCGGCCACCGGCAACTACCTGCTCGACGTGTTCCGCGAACCGCACGACGGTGACACCTGGATCTGTCGGCGAGATGAGAGGATCCGGCTTCCCTACGGTGACATCATCCACCGCACTCAAGACGGCATCCCGTATCTTGCGCCTGAACTGGTCTTGCTCTTCAAGGCCAAGCACGCCCGCCGAAAAGATCAATCAGACTTCGACGCGGCTCTCCCTCTTATGTCCCCAGCTCAGCGCGAGACCCTGGCCGAACTACTCGACCGCGTACACCCGGGGCATCCCTGGATTGCGGATCTGTAACTGGCTGCTGTGGCGCTCGCGCAACTGTCGCTGGCTCACCGAGGAAGTCAGCCTGCACGCGCACGGCCATGCCGAAGCCGACCAGGGCGGGGACTGCAGACGGGCTGGACAGCGCCGCCTGGCTCAGCGGATCCGGGGAAGCGCCTTGTCAGCGCGTGCGGTGTGGACGTAGCGGACGGCGGTGCCGAGATGGATGCCGAACAGGTGTACCGGGTCGGCGGTTCGTCGGGCCTCGTCCAGTGCGCGGTCGCCCACGTCTGGCGCGATGTGATTCCGGTGTGGTCGAACGTGCGTCGCAGTACGCGGTAACTGACGGGCGGGAGCCTCGTCCCTCGGGACGCGGCGCGCACGGCGACGGCGCCGTGATGTGGATCCTGGGATCGGCCAGGGCTACTCGTCGCGCCACTCGCTTCGCCCTTCAACCGAGCGGGGAGTGAAGACGAGTGCCTGGCAGGTGAGGGCTGGGCCCGCACGTTCGCGACAGGCCATGGACATGGTGATGACCATGGCCATCACGTCGAAGGGGTCTCCCTGTCTGATGCGCCCAGCGGCCTGGGCCTGTGCGATGCCGCGGAGTTTGTGGTCGTCGTAGCGGTCGTGGTCCGCCACGAGATGCCCGGCCGGGCGCCGCTCCAGGCGCGCCAGGTCGCGAGCCGGATCGGATTCCGCCTCAGGCGCCACCGGGCCGTAGCCACGAGGTAACTACCGCGAGGATGATCGGGTGCCGCCTCAGGCGGCGTTCTGGCCCGCGGGACGACTGGCCTTGATGCGCTGCTGCCTGACCTCCACAGGGGCGTCAAGCTCGCGGTCCGCTACGAGGCGACCGTGCTGGTCGCAGCAGTCCTGAACGAGGGGCTGTGACCAGCACCTTCGCAACAGACCCTAGGCGTCTTGGACGAACTTGTAGGTGAGGAAGGCCAGGCCGTCACCGATGGTCCTGGTGTCGACCAAGCGCATGGCGTTCTTGCCGCTGGCCTCGCCGAAGAATCGTTCGCCGGTCCCGAGCACGACCGGGAAGACGACCAGCCGCACCTCGTCGACGAGGTCGTGCTCGATCAGCGTACGCCCGAGCCGATAGCTGGCAGGGACGATGATTTCTCCGTCCAGCTCCTGCTTCAGCTTCGAAACCTCGGTCACAACGTCGCCCTTCAGAACCGTCGAGTTGTTCCAGTCGGGTTCCTCGAGGGTCGAGGACACGACGTACTTGGGCATGCTGTTCAACCGGTCCGCAAGCTCTCCACTCCGTGGCTGCCACCGCACCCCGAAGAACTCATAGCTCCTGCGCCCCAGCAGCCATGCCTCGGCGCGTAGCGCCTCCTCGAGCGCGACCTTGTTCCACTCTGCGAGATCCTTGCCCCCGAACTGGACGAACCAGCCGCCCAGTTCGAAGCCCTCCTGACCGTCCGGGTCCTGGACCACTCCATCGAGCGAGACGTTCTGCGGTCCGCTCATCACGATCTTTCCCATTGCGCTCCTCCTTCGCGCCGGCGTTGTCGTCGGCCACGCAGGTACAGGCGTCGCGACGCTGGGAAACTGGGCGCCCGCCGACCGCCCAGTTCGCCCCTCGGCCGGCGCCTGTACAGGATGGAAGTGCGGCAAGGCGCGGGAAGAAGGTGACGGTGAGGATGGCGGCAGCAGATCTGCTCGCAAGGGCGCGGGCCGGGGACGGGCAGGCGTTCCGGGAGCTGACCGAGCCCTATCTTCGAGAGCTGCAGGTGCACTGCTATCGCATGCTCGGATCCTTCGAGGACGCCGAGGACGCCCTCCAGAACACGCTGCTGACCGCCTGGCAAAGCCTCGGCGGGTTCGAGGGACGCGCCTCGCTGCGCACCTGGCTGTACCGGATTGCCACCCATCGGTGTCTCGACGCGCGCCGCGCGGCCAGTCGGCGCCCGGCCAAGGAGTGGGACGTGCCAGGGGTCGAACCGCCCGAGCCGACCCGGCTCGGCGAGGTCGTATGGCTGCAGCCGTTTCCCGGTGGCCTCCTGGAGGGTGCGGTCGAGGTTCCGCTCGGCCCGGAGGCCCGCTACGAGCAGACCGAATCCATCTCGCTGGCCTTCGTGACCGCCCTTCAGGTCCTGCCTCCCCGCCAGCTCGCCGTCCTCGTCCTGCGCGATGTCCTGGGGTTTCAGGCGAGCGAGGTGGCCGACATGCTGGACTCGACCGTCGAATCGGTCAACAGCGCCCTCAAACGAGCGCGCGCCACCCTGCAGCGCCGCCGACCGCAGACCGCCGACCACCAGCCCTCTCCCCCCGTCGGCTCACCCGCCGAGGACGCGATCGTGGCGAAGTTCGTCCGCGCGTGGGAGTCCGCCGATATCGATGCGCTGGTGGCCCTCCTGACCGACGACGTCTTCATGTCGATGCCACCGATGCCCTTCGAATACCAGGGCCGGGACGTCGTGGCCCGCTTCTGCGCCGGCCTGTTCGGCGCCGGCCGCAGGTTCGACCTCGTCCCCTCGCGAGCCAACGGCCAGCCTGCATTCGGGGCCTACCTTCGTGACCCGAACGGCATCAGCCACGGGGTCGGCCTCTACGTCCTCACTCTCACCGGCGATCGGATCTGCGCCATGACCCGATTCGACAACAGCGTGCTCCCATGGTTCGGGCTGCCCCGATCACTCCAGAGCCGATAACCGGATCTTCGACCCTTCACGAGGGAGGACCGCTGCACGACCCCGGTCCCGCGGTCCGGCACAAGGCCGCCAAGGACCGGTGCGACTGCGAAGACAGCCACGTCGCCGTCCGCTTCGACCACCAGCCGGATCCGCGGTATGCCGATGAGGCGTTCCGCATGTGCTTCGCACGCCTGGTCACCCACTACTGACTGGCGGTCGTGTCCCGCGTGATGGTGTAGCCGATCAACTGGTGGGAGTGTTCGTCGTGTTGGGGAGCGCGGGGGCGCTCTCGGGGAGTCCGGGGTAGAG
>NZ_JBSFDB010000075.1:0-28571 GCF_053593695.1 Streptomyces sp. NPDC002144 | reverse complement strand
CTCTACCCCGGACTCCCCGAGAGCGCCCCCGCGCTCCCCAACACGACGAACACTCCCACCAGTTGATCGGCTACACCATCACGCGGGACACGACCCGCCGGGCGCTCCGCACTCCGCTGGGCGCTCCCCACCGTCCCCACTTCGTTGAGCAGCAAAGAACTGAGGCGACCAGCGCCTCTGGCCGTTGTCGACCATCCTCATCACTGGAAAGGGCTGCAGAGGACGCTGGCGTTGACGTCCTGCTGCTGCGCCAGTGGCCCTAGCGGGCGCGCCCTCCTGCCCAGCCGTCATGCCTCGCCAGAAGTCGAACAGGATGCGCCAGCAGAATCCGGTGACTGCGGTTGAGGGCTCATGTCCCAGGCCACGGGACGAAGCGCCGGCACCAGCACCATCGCTGGCAGGGCACCCAGGGGCGTTCAACTCCAGCGGGTGCGCGGCTACTTCGAGGCGTCCTCGATGGCCTCGAAGATGTCGGCGTCGGTCTCCTTCTGCCAGTCGGGCAGGTCGGGCCAGTCGGCGACGTAGCCGGGCTTGGGGTCTTCGATGTGCTTGTACATCTGGGCGGTCCAGCAGGTGGCGACGAAGCGGCTCTTCTGTTCGCGGGTGAGGCGGGAGGCGTGGCGGTCGCTGAGGTCAAGGAACTGTCGCACCTGGTCGTACACGGCCCCGGCGGCCTGGCGCTCCCACTCGGGGGTCTCTTCCCAGGGAGTGATGTAGCCGGGCTTGGGTTCGCCGGGGAAGTGCTTTCGAACGCCGGTGATCCAAGCCTCGCGGAACACTCGTGCGCCCTCGATCTGCGACATGCCTTCCCCTCTCGTCACGTCGTGCACAGTGCGTCGATCTCGGCGCCCAGTTCGACCACGCGGGCGTCGCGGGCGAGGGGGCCGAGGTCGGTTCGTAGCACCTGGAGTTTACGGACGACGTAGCCGGAGGACGTCGCTCGGGCGAGCTGCAGGGCCTCGCGGCCGTAGGTGAGGACCTGGTCCGGGTCGTGCCGCTTGGCGTCGATGGACGCGAGGTCGGTGAGGACGGCGCCGCGGCGCCGGAAGGACTGCCCGGAGGCGAGCACGTCCTGGCTTAGCGCGGTGGAGAGGGCCTTCTCGGCGAGGTCGAGGCGGCCGAGCTGGAGGTAGCGGGCGCCGCGTTCCTCAGCGAGGCGGGAGCCGTCGAAGCGCAACCAGCCGCCGTTGTGGAACGGGCCGTTGAGATCCGTGACCTTCTCCGCCTCGTCCAGGGCGCGCTCGCAGGCGGACAGGTTCCCGAGTCCGGCATACGCCTCGGCCTGAACAGAGGCGACCCAGTAGCGGGTGGACAGGGAGCCGTCTCCTCGCCGCGCCCCCCTCTCAGCCGCCGAGAGTGCGGTGGCGGCCTCGGCGTAACGCCGTTCGTAGAGGTCGACGTAGGCGTGCCGGACCAGGGCGCATGCCCACAGGTCGTACGACTGGGCTTCCTTGCTGGCGGAGGCTGCGAGCGTGTAGGACGCGGCTGCGTCGGTGTAGCGGTTGCCGTCGAAGGCCAGTTCTCCGGCGAGCTGGAAGAGGTCGCCGGCCGCGCCGCACAGGGCCTGGGATTCAGTTGCCGGCTGGCCGTCGAGGGTGTCGTTGAGCGTGGTGAGCTGGTCGCGGACGATCGGGTACACCGAGCCCTTGGCGCGGGCGAGTTGGTGCACCTGCCACAGGTGGCCGTTCATGCGCAGGAAGTCCTCCGACATCCCACGGTGGGCTCCGTCGGTGAGGGCGGCGCTGTCGTCGGCGGGCAGGGCCACCAGAGCGCTGGTGACGGCTATGGCGCGCAGGAACTGGCGTCGGATCATGTCGTCGAGGTCCCCTGAGCCGTGGTGGTCGCGAGGCGGCGACCCTGCCGACTCCGGACGGGCTGCTTGTGGCTGTCCCACCAGGGTGTCGAGTTCGTCAAGGTCGAGGTGCAGCAGCTCGGCCAGCCGTGACCGTAAGTGCGGCTGGGGTGTGGTGGTCCGGGTCTCCCAGCGGCCGATCGTGCGCCGGTCGACGCCGAGGGCGTGCGCGAACTCTTCCTGACTGTAGCCCAGCGCCCTGCGCCGCTCCGCAAGCCCCATGCCGCCCCCTTTCCACGTTCCCGTGCGTGTCTACCCTGGCGGCGCTGATCTGTCCCATGAGTGTCCCAGGACTGCCCCATGGATGCCGTGGTCCGCGCCAACCCGCTCCGGTTTCCTGGACGTTGTCAGCCACGACAACGGTGGACACCGGAGAAGGGTTGCGGGCATGGGAACGCAGAGCGGCCGGCCGTCCCGGGTGACGGCGTTCAGGGTGAAGGCGTGCAGCCCGAACAGGCGAGCGCTGCCAGACGGCAGTGCTCGCGACGGTCCCTCTCCGGCGCGGACCGCGGCGTGCGCACGGGCCAGTAGACCGGTCAGGGCGTCGTCGGGTCGCGGGACACTCCGGGATCCGGTGTCCTCCGTGTCGCGAGGCACGTCACCGGATGATAGTGAGTTCGGCCGGGATGTCCCCCTGCACGACCTGGTGGGCCAGGTCGGTGAGTTTCTGCCGTCGGCAGCGGGCGTGCCCGCGCAGCCGTCCGAAGGCGTCGTGCACGTCGATCCCGAGCCGGGCGGCCAGCACGCCCTTCGCCTGCTCGATCACGATGCGCGACTGCAGGGCGGTCTCCAGCTGGGCGATGGTCTCGTCCCTGGAGATCAGGCCCTGGCGGTGGTGCAGACAGGCCCCGGCGGCATCGGCCAGCACCTGCGTCCGCTGCAGACCGTCAGGTGTGATCGGGCGGGGCCCGCCATGCAGCAGGTTCAGGGCACCCGGTGTGTGCTGGGCGACGCGCAGTGGTACGGCGGCGACACTGGTGAAACCCGCGGCCGCCGCCCACGGGGTGAAGCCGGGCCAGCGCTGCGATCCGGGGCCGCCCGGGTGCAGCGAGACCGGTTCGAGCATGCTTCCGGTGCGCGCGCTGTCCACGCAGGGGCCCTCACCCAGGTCGAGCTGAGCCTCCTCCAGACGCCCGCACGCCTCGTCGGAAGCGGTCAGGTAGTCGACCCGGCCGGTCCCGTCGAGGACGGTGACACCGGCCGCGTACACGCCCGCGAACCTCACCGCATACGCCGTCAGATCGTGCAGCATTTCCAGGACATCGAAACCGTCCGTGCGCGAGCCCAGATCGAGCACGGCCCGGGCCAGCAGAACATCGTGGGGCACGGCAGACATCACAAAGATCCGTTCCGTCGCCTCCCGGGACGCACGGCGAGCAGATGCCGGGGTACAGACACACCCGAAGAGGCCACCGTTTGAAGGGTTCGGCTGATGGCAGCCGTGTCATGCCCGCTGACGGAACGCTCCGAATCTCGCCTCGTTTCCTGTCCACCGTCCGAGCCGCCCCTCACGACCGGATCCACGGCCCGGGCAACTCACGGTACGCAGCCCAGCGTATTAACGCGTCCGCATCAAAGCCTTCGCCGCATTCATATCGGCGAAGCCGATGGCCTACGTCGCCGACAGCCGACTGCCCGGCCCAGCCAAGTCCAGGCAATGGTTCCGAGCGCCGTTCTTCGGCGTACTCCCGCTTCGTCCAACCGTCGAGTGACACCTGAGAGCCCCCGCGGAGACAGTCGTGGAGGGCGCTTGCGGCGACCCGTGGGGGCTTCGGTGTCAACTGATCGCGCAGGTCGCCCGCGCGCAGTTCGCCCTGGGGGACATGGCGTTGGAGGAACCCTGCCAGAGCCGGAACATCAACCTTGCCCGGCAAGTCCGTACCGGCACCGGCAAGCGGGGCCGGAGACCCCGCGATCTGGGATGTGATCCTGATGGACACCCCTCGGAACGGCACCCCCAAACTGCGGCGCAAAGCCGGCCCCCCGGGGCCGTCCGGCAAATCGGCCGGTCGACCGCCGGAGCGCACACGCCGCGGGTCTCACGCCGTACCCGGAGCAGCGTGGTCAGGGCGAGGCGAATTCTGCTCGCATCGGATCCCGAACGGGTGGTCCACGATGGCCGACTCCGACGCATCCCCTGGTTCCGGGGAGCTGCCGAGTGGTGTGCACCATGCCGTGCGGCCAGGGAGTGCACTGCTCCGGCTGGAGACGACGGCATCGCGCGAAGGCATCCTCGACGGGGCGTGGTGGCCACGGTCGCGTGACATCGGTGCCGAGCTGCCCGCGCTGCTGAGCGCCCTCACCGAGCACCTGGGACCTCTGACCCGCGTCGGGCTGGATGCCACGGCCTGGGAGGGGCTCCCGACACGGATCGTCGTCGGCGACCACGTGGTACACCTGGACTCCTTCCCGGTGAGTGACGACACGGTCCTGATCACCCGGGGCGACGGGGACCTCTTCTCGCTGCTGGTGGTCCCAACGGACACGCCTCCCGAGGCCGCCCGCGCGGCGATGGCACAGGCTGCCCTGGCCGGCAACGTCAGCGAGGCGGGGCAGATCCTCATCGACACGGGAAGCGGTGAGAGGCCGTCCGGCTGACCTTCGTCGTGGCCGCTGGTGCGGTCAGCGGCGCCACTCCACCAGGAGCAGCGTCGCGTCGTCCGTCGTGTGTCCGCCCCGCGCCCGCTTGAGGGTGTGCGACAGGGAGCGCGCCACCGCCCGCACCCCGCGGCCCGTTCTCTCCAGCCGGTTCACCCAGTCGATCAGCTGGTCCTCCCCGAACTGTTCCTCACCAGCCGTGTGTTCCTCGATCAGCCCGTCGGTGAAGCAGAGGACGCGGTCTCCGCGCTCCAATCCCAGCTCGGTCACCTCCGGCGCAGGTCCGCCCAGGCCGACCGGAAGGGTCGTGGGGGCGAGCAGCCGACGCACGACGCGGTGATCGCGTACGAGTATCGGTGGCGGGTGGCCCGCATTGACCAGGTGCACCCGCCCCGTCGTCGTGTCCAGCCGCAGCATCTGGGCGGTGACGAAGTGGTCCGGGCCGAACTGGTGTGCCACGGCTGCGTCCATGGCGGCGTAGATCTCCGACAGGCCGGTGCCGAGGCGGCGGGCGTGACGGTAGGCGCCGATGGCCACGGTGGCCATGGTGGCCGCACCCAGGCCGTGCCCCATCGCGTCGATCATGGCCACGTGGAGGACGTCGCCGTTGAGGGCGTAGTCGAAGCTGTCTCCCGCCACGTCGTAGGCGGGCTCCAGGATTCCGGCCACGGCGACCCGCGGCATGATCATGGCCAGAGGCGGCAGCAGGGACCACTGGATCTCGGCGGCCACGCTCATCGGTTCTCCACGGCGGGTGGAGAAGAACAGGTCGGAGTAGCCGTGCTTGGTCACCAGCAGGTCGGCGACCAGGCCGGAGAGCCTGGCCAGCAGCCTTCGGTCGTCGTCATCGACCCGGTCCAGCGTCATGGACATGACGCCCACCTGGTCTCCGCCGTCCAGCAGCGGCAGGTGGATCCGTACACCGTCGTCCTCGGGCACCTCGACGGGCCGGCCATCGAGAAAGCACCGGCCCGCGGCGGAGGCATCGATGTCCTGTGCATCCCCGCCCGCGAGGCCCTCACCGTGCAGAGGTACGAGCAGCAACTGGCCGTAGTCCTGGAGCAGCACCTGCGGACGGCGGCCCCCCAGCCGCTCCACCACGTCGGCGACCAGCGGGCCGATGAGGTGGGGCGGGAGCTCATGCGCCCGGTCGAGAACCGCCCCCAGAAGGGCTTCCCCGAAGCTCTCGGAGCGGTCCGTGCCCGGTGCGGCCGTCATCCTCTCACCCGCCGTGATCCACATGGACGCGGGCGGCGGGGTCGGGCCGGTGAAAGAGCTGCACGTCTCATCGCTTCATCATGGGGCGTGCAGTTCCCCGGCGCCCTCCTGGCCGAAGCCGTCCTCGACACGTGCCAGGGTGCGCTGAGCCGACAGCGGGTTCCGCGGATCGGCGGCGGCGGTCAGCAGGCGCTCGGCGGTTTTGGCCGGCTCGTCGGGCGGGACGACCAGCAGCTCCCAGCGCCCCACGGTGCCGCAGTCCAGGGTGATGGCATGCTCCTCGGCGGTGGCGTCGCTCAGGGCGACCTCGATCACGTGGTCGGGCGCCGACACGGTCAATGGCGCGTCGGGCCAGGCCGCAGCGCCCACCGTGACGCGGGTGACCGTGCCACGGCCGGGGTCGAGTGAGCCCACGAGCGCGGGCAGCTCCAGTTCCAGGGCGTCGCAACGCGGCCACCACGCTCCGTCCAGCGGGCCGTGGCTGGCCTCCGGCGTGAGCCTCAGCCGCGCCAGCGGCATCGTGTACGTGTGGGCGTCATGCGGAGGCGCGCCTTCGGCCGGCGGTGTGAGGGAGTCCATCGTGCGATCCCGTCCGGGCGGCCCGCAGCCACCCTCGTTCCGTCACTCGCCGGGAACGGCGCTGCCGTGATCGTGCGCCCGACATGCTCTCGGTGCCACCAAGGCTACGCCCGGCCCGGACGGGCGGCCCGAGGCGCCGGAAGCGACGGTCCGCTTCCCCGGAACAGGGTCAACACGCAAGGAGCACCCCGACCGGGCAGCCCGACCATCTCCCCGAGGTTCCGCCACCCCCACGAGTCGTAGGCGGCCTGCCCGGCCCGGTCGGCCGGACTCAACAGGGCCACTCCGAGTTCGGTGCGCTCATCGGCCAGCAGACGCTGTTGCAGACGGCGGCCGATGTCGCGGTGCTGTGGATGCTGGTGCGCCACGACCTGGGTGAGGAGCAGGAACCGGGCACAGCCGGTGAGCCGTTGGACGCTCTCCTGCAACCCTTGCTCGGACCGGCCGACGGGGCTCACCGGGAATCCGAAGACGCATCCCACCAGCACCGTCGTCTCGGCGAGGAGCAGCGCGAAACCAGGCCGTCGGGCGCTGACGGCAAGCCGTCGCAGGAAGTCGCTCCGTGCCCGGTACACCTTTCCGGAGGAGCCCGCCACAGACGCCACGGCCAGGTCGGCGATGTCCTCCCGCATGTCCTCCGCCTGCCGACGGGTGAGTCTGCGCAGGCGGATCGCGTCCGCGACGACCGGCGCACGGGCGCGGTCACCGGGGGGCTGTCTCCCGGGCGCCGACGGAACCGCCGCGACCGTGTCCGGCAGACCACGGAGCAGGACCGGCGGCACAGGACGTGCCGGGGACGGTAGGAGCAGGGGCGCGGAACCGGTGGCGGCGAGGAGCTCGGTGATCTGCGCGCACGGATGGTGCAGGTGCAGACAGGCGTGTACGCGGCCGGCATGCCGTGACGCCGTCAGGAAGACGTCCAGCCCCTTGGCGTCACACGAGCCGACCGTGGTCAGATCCACGTCGATGGCGGTCATGCCGTCGCGCAGGCACTGCTCCAGCGCGGCCCGCAGCAGGGGCGCCGTGGCCGGCCAGATGTCGCCGACAAGCGTGACGAGGGCCCGCTCCCCCCGGTCACGCCGGTGGATGTCCAGGCGCTGCACGTCCATCACCCACCCTTCGGCAGGGAAGCGCAACGACCAGGGACGTGCGCGGAGTTGCTGTGATCGCGGCGGACATGACGCCGACCCGTCTCCGCACCGCCGCTCGGACGACCCGGGGTTGGTCTCTCGCCGAGGACGACCCGGCAGGACGGCCGGAGTGCGTGATGCCCTCGGTATCTCCACCGTACGCCGCCGGCCACCTCGACCCGCAGCAGCGGACGGGTCCACGGAACGAGCGCACCGCCTGCCGGGCACCCATGAAGACATCCGGGGCAGACGGCCCACTCGTGAGGCACACTGCCGAACCTCACGCCGCCCGAGTATCCGGTGAGGGCGGTCTCACACAAAGCCGCCACAGGTAGGCGCGTTTCCGCTCACGCAGGGCCCTGAAGACGAAGCAGCGCCGGAAACTCGCGGTACGTTCAGGCCACGCCTGGCCTGGGAGCGACGCCCGGGCCGTCACAGGACCAGGACCGCGCGCACTCTCTTGCCGCCCCCGCTGACCGGATCGATGTCGAGGCGCTGTGCCAGGCACCGCACCATGGCGAGTCCACGCCCGCTCTCGCCCCAGGTAGTCAGCGGTCGCACTCGGGGCCGACCGGGGCTGTCGTCGTAGACCTCGACGGTCACCTGCGTGTCGGACGCGTGCAGACGCAGGCGGCAGGTGCCGCCGTGTCGCGTGGCGTTGGTGACCAGTTCGGAGACGATGAGGGTCGCGTCGCCGATGTGCTCGGCGTCGAGCCCTGCCGCCCGGCGGTCGGGCCGGGCGAGGAACTGCGAGGTCAACTTCCGTGCCCTGCCCGCCGATTCGGCGTCGTCGGGCAGGAGGTACTCGACTCGTACGAAACGCCGATGGGTACGCCGATGCGCACGCATGGCGGATCACTTCCCCTCCTGGGCCACCGACCGCCATGGCCGTGGCCACTCGCCGGGCCGCGGCATGTCCTGCCCGGCCGGGCCTGTCCCCTCCTGATGCCCCGCGGGGGTGATCGCCAACCGGAAGCGGGCGAGCGACTCACCGGTCGCGGCGCGGCGGCGCTGCAGCGCGATGGTCACGTGTCTTCTGCCGGAGGACTTCCTCCCGCATCCGCCAGGAGCGCGCTCGCCGTGAGGTGAAGCGCGGGATCGGCCGCGGCCGTCATCAGCCGCCCGGCCGTGGCCGCGCCGGTCCCGGGCGGGACGATCAGCAGGTCCCGGCGTCCGACGCCGTAGGAGAAGAGCCGGATGGCGTGCGGGTCGAACCCGGACGTGTACCACGTTGCCCGCACCGTGTGACCGGCGACGGGCAGCTCGCGCGGCGCCTGAGGCCAGGCACTGCGGTGCGCGGCCATGCGCGTCACACGCCCCCACGATGTGTCCAACGCCTCGATGAGAGCGGGCAGTTCGGCCGGAAGGTCGTCGGAACAGGGCCACCAGGCGCCGCTCACGGGGCCGGGTGGAAAAGTCGGCGGGCGCAGGGTGAGCCGGGTGGGAAGTGAGGAGGGGCGCCTCCGGGAGGAGTGCTTGCGGTCGGGCGAGGCGCGTCGACCGGTGGGCGCGTTCATGTCGCGGTCCCTGTCTCCGGGCCGCCGGGCGACGGGCCGGTGTCGTGGTGCGCCGAGAACGACGCCGACGGGGGCCGGCGCACGGTCAACTCCCGGTTCGCTCCACGCTACTCCGCCCCGGTGTGTCGACAGGCGGGCCGACCGACGGATTCTCATGGGTCGTTATGGGTTCTCACCCGGGGAAAGTCCGCATAGGCTTGCAGGATTCCGCCGTACATAGGATTTCGTACGGAACGCACGCCGTTCGGCAGCCTGTCAACTGCCCGCGCCCCGAGAACCCGGGCAAGGACCGACTCGCAGCCCCTGCAGAGCAGTCGGCTCCCGTTGCCCGCCCGGTCGGCTCCTGTGCTCGCCTCGCCCTGCTTCCCCTCGTCGCGTGACCGGCGCGGTGACCTGCTCACCGTGGCACGGTCCGATGTGGGGCACACGGCTCCCGAACACGCGCCGAGACCGGGGGGAATCGGTCGCGTGGGGAGCCCATGGCGGCCGTCGTCGGGGATCGGACGCCCGACGGCGGCCGTCGGAAGGCGTGTGCGCGGAATGCTCCCGATGACTTCACGCTCCCCCCGAAGAGGCCGGACGGACGTCGCCTCACATACGTCGGCGGTCCTCCCCGGGGGAGCGGCTGGTCTCCAACCAGGACCGCGCCGGTTCCGCCGCCCGCGTCGTGTCCACGGCGAGCTCACGCCGCGTTCCTCCCCCGGCGCCCGCGGGGAAGCTGCGATGCTCGGTGGCCGCGAAGCAATGGCGGAGAACCTCCGCAACGCGACGGGCGACCTCGGGGGAGGCGGCGACGATGCGTACCTCGGCGCGTCCGTCCGGGGGTGTTTCCGTGGGCCACCAGGCGCCGCTCACCGGGCCGGGCGGAAAGGCAGGTGGGCACAGGATGAGCCTCGCCGGACAGCGGGGTGTACGGGAGGGTTCTCACCCGGGGCGAGTGCACGTAGGGCTACCGTGTTCGGCCGCCCGTGGGATCCCGCGGGAACGCATACCGTTTGGCGGCCTGAGGCTGCCCGGGCCCCATGACCCCGGGCAAGGACCGATTCGCAGGCCCTGCGGAGCCGGGGGACCGGCGGCCGCCGGATGACGCGGTGCCGGGCACGCCCCGGCGCGCGGCGGTACATCGCGCCCACCGCCGGTCCCGTGGCCCCCTGGCCGGGCGCGCAACAGCCGTCCGGTGATCTCCCGGTACTCCCGCAGTGCGAACCGTAGTTGGGTGGACTGTGTCTCGGGGTCCAGGTCCGCCCAGTCCGCGCGCAGGGCCCGCCGCCGCTCCGCGAGGGCGCTCACCAGCTGGGGGGCGGCTTCGTCGCACGCGCCCGCTGCCTCCTCCAGTGCCTCGCGCGGGCTGTCCGCGAAGGTGTTGACGGCATGTCCGAGGCGGCGCACGATCTCCTCCCGTCCGTCCGAGGGGAGCAGCGGCTCCGGGCCCGTGGCACGGCGTCCGACGGGGCCCGAGGGCCGGTCCGCGGGCTGCTGGGCGCGTGTCTGGTCGTACATCGTCGTGTGTACCGCTTCCATGGGGACGTGTGTCACCGTGCATAGGCGCCGTTCGCCTCCTGGACGGCCTGCCGCAGGCTTTCCGGAGACCCGGTCGGCCCTGTCCTTCCTGACCCGGCGCCGTGCTGCCGGTCAACGTCCGGCGACGGTGGGTGGGCGGGCGTCAACGCGCCGCCGGCCCGGAGGTACCTGCCGGAGGGCGCCGACCAGCGGTGTCCGGGCATTCCCCCGCACGAGGAGTACGGTGGGCAGAACGAGGGTGTGTCGTGCCGATCCGACAGGTCGTCTCCAGCACACCACCCGCCCCATGGGCAGCCCGTGACCCCGGCCGCACCTCCGTCAGAGCGGCCTCATCGAGGGCAGGAGCCCCGTCCCATGTCACTCAGTCCCACCACGCCTGTCCCGTCTGTCCCGGCACCCCCGCCCGACACCGTCCTGCCGCCGCAGACCTACGACGGCACCTCCCCCTTCCCGTCGGACGGCCCGTTGCCCGCGCGCGACGGCGGGGAGCGGCTGTACGTGGCCGTGACCGGGGTGATCGTCGTCCTGCCGTTCGTGGCCCTCGGCCTGGCCGGCTGGCTGCTGTGGGGCAGCCTGATCCACCCCGCCGACATCGTGCTCGCCGCCGTCCTCTACACGATCACGGGCCTCGGCGTCACGGTCGGCTTCCACCGCGGACTCACCCACGGCGGCTACCGTGCCGCCCGTCCCGTGCGCATCGCGCTCGCGGTGGCCGGCTCGATGAGCTTCCAGGGCGACGTCATCGGCTGGGTCGCCACCCACCGCCGCCACCACGCCTTCACCGACCGGCCCGGCGACCCGCACTCGCCGTACCGCTACGGCACGCATCTGCGCGGCCAGTTGCGCGGGCTGCTGCACGCTCATGTCGGGTGGCTGTTCCGCAACGACCGTACGCCGCCGGAGCGTTACGCCCCCGACCTGCTGGCCGACCGCGACATCCGGGCCGTCTCCCGCGCCTTCCCGCTGCTGTGTGTCCTCACGCTCGCGCTGCCGTTCGGGCTGGGCTGGGCGATCGGCGGCAGCTGGCTGTACGGCGTGACCGCCCTGCTGTGGGCGGGACTTGTCCGTATCGCCCTGCTCCACCACGTCACCTGGAGCGTCAACTCCCTCTGCCACCTGATCGGTGAGCGTCCCTTCCGCACCCGGCGCCACGACCGGGCCACCAACCTGTGGCCGCTCGCCCTGCTCTCCTTCGGCGAGAGCTGGCACAACCTCCACCACGCCGACCCCACCAGCGCCCGGCACGGCGTCGACCGCGGTCAACTCGACCCGTCCGCCGCCGTCATCCGCCTCCTCGAACGCCTCGGCTGGGTGCACGACGTGCGCTGGCCGACGCCGGAGCGGGTCGCGGCCCGTCGCGCCTGACGTCAACCACCCACTCGCGCACGGCCAGTCGACAGGAGCTCAGCCCATGACC
The DNA here is from genome assembly GCF_053593695.1 of Streptomyces sp. NPDC002144. Taxonomy (NCBI): domain Bacteria; kingdom Bacillati; phylum Actinomycetota; class Actinomycetes; order Kitasatosporales; family Streptomycetaceae; genus Streptomyces; species Streptomyces sp. NPDC002144. The sequence continues at coordinate 16,739 of NZ_JBSFDB010000075.1, read as the reverse complement.
ACCGCACTGCAACCCCCGCTTCCCTCCCACCCTGTCCTGCGCCTGCGCCTGGCACCCCACGGCGACCTGCCCCGGGCCATCGACGGGGCGTGGTGGCCGCGCTCCTACGACCTCCTCGTCGAACTCCCGCGCCTGCTCGCCGGGTTGCCACGGGAGTGGGGCCATGTCACCAGCGTCACCGTCAACGGGGCGGCCTGGCCCGTGACGGCCGGCCGGATGTTCGTGTCCAACCAGGTCGTACGACTGCACAGGACCCTGGCCGCGTCCGCCCCGCCCACCGTCGTCCTGCTCGCCCCCGGCCGGGGGCGCTGGGACCTGCTGGTCGTGCCCCCGGACACGACCGCAGAGGCCGCGGAACCGCTCATGGCGGCCGCTGTGGCCGACATCGAGGGAGGTTCGCCATGGGTACCGGACCCGGTTCCCCGCGGGTGACCCCGCTCCCGCCGGACGCCGTCCACCGGGCCGTCAAGCCCGGTACGGCCGTCGTCCGGCTGGAGACGACGGATGACCGGCGGGGCGTTCTCGACGGGGCGTGGTGGCCGCGCTCCCGTGACATCGCGGCCGAACTCCCCGCCCTGGTCACGGCGTTGACCGAGCTGCTGGGTCCCGTCACACGGGTCGGCCTGGACGCCACCGCGTGGGACCCGCTGCCGACGCGGCTGGTCGTCGGTGACCGTGTGGTCCGCATCGACTCCTTCCCGGTCGGCGACGACACCGTTCTGGTCACCCGGGGCGAGGCGGACCACTTCTCCCTCCTCGTGGTCCCGCCGCACGCGACGCCCGAGGCGGCACGCGCCGCGATGGCCGAAGCGGTACGCGCCGGCAACGTCACCCAGGCCGCACAGATCCTCATCGACACCGGGACGTGAGAGAGGTCAGCCGCCGCGGTCCACGGAACGGTCCGGTGCCGGTGGCGGGATGTCCGCGGTGTCGAAGCCGCCCGAGATGATCTGCGTGGCGAACTCCGACAGACGCAGGTGACGGGCGCGGGCGTACGACCGGAACGCGGCGAAGGCGTCGTCGACGGAGGTGTTCCAGCGCTCCGCCAGCACGCCCTTGACCTGTTCGATCAGGATGCGGCTGCTCAGCGCGGTTTCCAGCTGGCTGTTCTCGACGTGTGACTGCTCCAGCGTGCGCTGCTGCAGGATCGCGATGGTGGCCACGTCGGCGAGGGCGCGGGCGAGCACGATGTCGTCGTCGCCGAGGCGTTGCGGTGTGGTCTGGAAGAGGTTGAGCGCGCCGACGATCCTGCTGCGCAGGCGCAGCGGGATGGCGTGGGTGGCCACGTACCCGGTCTCGCGGGCGCGGGCCGCGAAGCGCGGCCAGGGCACGGTCGTCTCCGGGCGCGTCAGGTCGATGTTGGTGCGGGCGTTGCCGGTGCGGTAGCACTCCACGCACGGGCCCTGGTCCTGCTGGAGCGCGAACAGCTCCAGCAGCCGGGTGTGTTCGTCCGAGGCGGCGATGATCTGCAGTTCGCCGTGCGCGTCGGCGAGCAGGATGCCGGCGGCCGACACGTCGAGCAGCTCGACGCAGCGTGTGGACAGCCGTTGCAGCAGGTCGATGACGTCGAAGTCATCGACGAGGGAGTCGGCGACCTCCACGAAGATCTCGGCCAGACGTCGTTCGCGGGCCATGCCGATCATCCCTTTCCTCCGTCGGGCGAATTCGGCCCGCTTCCATCGTCGTCGAAATCGTCGGTGAAGTCGTCGGTGGGGTCGTTGCGGAAACGGAGCCTGCGGGCGACCACGTCCTCGGCCACCTCCCCGAGGGGGCGTTCGCTGCCGTAGGCGTGGGCCCGCAGGCGCAGGAGCGCTTCCTGCATGGACACACCGAGCTGGACGCTGATCATTCCCGTGGCCTGGTGCACGGCCGGGCGGTGCAGCACCGACGGTGGCTCCGGAACCCCGAGCGGCGAACCGTCCCCGCCCCGGCGCAGGTCCCCGCCCAGAAACGCGCCGGTCAGCGCCGCCGCCAGGGCACCGGCGTCCGCGTACTGCTGCTCGCCCATCCGCCGGTCCCCGTCGCACAGCACGGTCAGTACGCCGACCCGGATGGCGCCGATGCCGAGCGGGAAACAGCAGACACCGTGGACCCCCAGCTCCGCCGCGGCGGACAGCAGCGCGGGCCAGCGCTCGGGGCGGACACGGTCCAGGTCCGGCTCCAGGACGGGTGAGCCGGTGCGGACCGCGTCCGGTGCCGGGCCCTCGCCCAGCGTGAACTGGAGCTCGTCGAACCGCGCGCTCAGCTCGGGGTGACACCACAGTGGCTCCGGCGTCCGCTCGGCGCCGACGAGCAGTGTCAGCGCGACGCCCTCGGCGCCGAGGACCCGCGCCCAGGCCGCCGCCGGATCACCGGGCGCGTCCAGGTGCAGTCGGCGCAGCACCTCGGCCATGCCGTCGCTGATCACGGTGCCCGATTCTGCCACGGGCGGGGCTCCGTGCCGCGGGGCACCGCGCGGCCGCCGTCGCACCTCATGTGGGCCGGTCCGGTGCCGTGCGGCCGGCGGGTATGCCCTGCCAGGCGTCCCCTGGGTTGGCGTACCGGGGGAAACGGGCCAGCAGGCCGCAGGCCCGGAACAGGAGGGTCGTGCCCGGCCGGACGTGGACGACGCGCACCCATCCGCCCCGCCGACGGCAGTCGTGCCACGCCGCGCACAGCGGATCCACGACGCTGCCGTCCATGAAGGTCACGCCGCGCAGGTCGACGATGAGGAAGGGCGGCCCGCCGTCGCACCGGGCGGCCTCCAGGTCGTGCGCGAAGGCCGGCGCGGTCGTCACGTCCAGCTCACCGCCGGCCCGGACCACATGGCACTCGTCGAACAGATCGGGATACGGGCTCATTCGCGCCCATCTCCTCTGTCGGTGGAGTGGCTTTCGCCTTGCGCAGGGCCTCTGTTGCGCGGAACGGTGCTGCACGGAGAGGGCCGGGGTCACGGGCGGCCGTGCACCCAGCGTACTGCCGCGCACACGCGCGGCGGGGCGGCGGCCAGGCCCGGTTTTCCGCACCCTCTCGTCACCCCGCCCGTGCGGCTCCGCCGGCACGTTGGCTGAACCGGAGAAGTCTGGGTGGGCCCAGTCCCCAGGGGAACGCTGCTGAAACCCGCCTTGTACACCGAGGCCCCTGCCCGGCCGAGCGCACACCCCCGCGGAGCGGTTCATTCGTGTCTTTCCGCGATCAGGAATCAGGCAGACGCAGGGCGAGGAGGGCCACGTCGTCGGTGCTGCCGGGCGGCATCCGGGCCAGCAGTTCGTCGCACAGCGTGTCCAGCGGTGCGGTGGCGAGCGCGAGGGCGTGGCGGCGCAGTCGGCCCAGGCCGGTGTCGAGGTCGCTGCCGGGGATCTCGATCAGCCCGTCGGTGTAGAGGAGGAGGGTGGCGGCCGGCGGCAGGGGCAGGGTGGCGTCGGGTCTGCTCGCGCCGGTGACCGGGGGAGCGCCGAGGACGAGTCCCTGTCCGGCTTCGAGGTACTGCGCCTGTCCGTCGGGGGCCAGGAGGAGAGGCGGCGGATGCCCTGCACTGGTCCACCGCAGTGTCCAGGGGCCGGTGTCCGGGTGGCCTTCGACCCGGGCGAGGACGAGGGTGGCCATCGGGACGGTGGTGATGGCGGGCATGGCGTCGTCGAGGCGGTCGACGATCGCGCCCGGCGGTTCGGTGTGGTCCCAGGCCAGGGACCACAGGATGCCGTGCAGTTGGGCCATCCCGGCCGCCGCGGTCAGATCGTGTCCCACGACGTCCCCGATGACCAGCGCGAGCGCGCCGTCCTTCAGCACGAACGCGTCGTACCAGTCGCCGCCGACCTGGGAGCCGACCGGAGCGGGCTGGTAGCGGGCGGCCAGCCGCAGGCGGCCCGGCTGGGGCAGCGGGGCGAGCAGGTTGCGCTGCATGGCCCCCGCGACGGCGCGCTGGCGGCCGTACCGGCGGGCGTTGTCGACGACCAGGCCCACCCGGCGGCCGATGTCGCTCACCACGTCCAGGTCGTCGGTGTCGAAGGGGTGCGCCGGATCGGTGCGCACCAGCGTCAGCGCGCCGGTGATCTGCCGTCTGGAGGCCAGCGGCACAGTGATGACCGACGTCGCGTGCACCGTGCGCAGGAATCGCTGTGGAGGGCTGCCAGGGAGGAGCCGGAGGGGGCCGTGGCCTCCACCTCCTGCTGCTGCAGAAGGGGAGAACTGCCGTTCAGCACCTGGACAAGAGGCGAGTGGTCACCCTCCGCGGCCTCGGGAAGGTGCTCACGCCCGCCCTCCAGTCCGGCGTCCCGGCCCGCGGGACCGGTCACCGTCACCCGGTGGACCTGCCCGGAACCGGCCCGTAGGTCCACCGCCGCCCAGTCGGCGAGGCGCGGAACCAGCAGACGGCCCAGCCGGGCGAGGGCCTCGTCGGTCTCCAGGGTCTGGCCCAGTATGTCGGTGATCTCCGCGACCAGCGTCAGCCGCTCGTTGAGATCCTCCAGAGCACTCGTATAGGCCGCACGTTCCCGACGCGCGCCGTGGTCGACCGTGACGTCGGTGAAGAGCACGGCCATGCCCGTGAAGGAGCCGTCGTCCGCCAGGGGAGAAGCGGACCAGGAGATCGTGACCAGGCGACCGTCACCGCGCAGACAGCTGTCGCCCTCCCCGCGCGCGGCGACCTTCCCGGCCAGCGCCTGGAGCAGCGGGCACAGCTCCCTCAGGAGGGTGCTGCCGTCCGCATCCCGGTGCAGCAGCTCGTGCGCGTCCATCCCGCGCATCGCGCGGGCGGTCCGGCCCAGCAGCCGTTCGGCGGCCGGGTTGGCGACGAGGATCCGTCCGGCCGGATCCACCACCATCAGGGCGTTGCCCAGCTGCTCGACGACCTGCCGCCAGAAACCCTGCTCGATCGCCCCTTCACCTCCCGCACCCTCCACCGCGCCGCCCTCCGCCGGTGGTACGACGGCCTCGGCTGACCCACATGTCATCGCATGACCGAAACAACCCTGCCGTCATCGGATGATGCTTCTGCGGGCACTACGGCGTCCGAGGCCCAGCTGCGCACCGGGTCGTTCCTCCGCCGACCGAACGGTCCATTGAGCCTGTCCGAGGAGTACGCTGAAATCACCGAGGATATTTCGCGCACCGGCTTCCATGCTTGTGACGTTTTCGGCGATCGAATATGCCGGGCCGGTTACGGCCGGCCCGGGGCAGGGTTCGCGTCATGACTGCGACCATTTCCCTCCCGCCGACAGCCGAAGCGGAAGACCGTTCCTCCTCGTCCTTCGTCCGTCTGTCCCTGGCTCCCGTCGGTTCCGCACCGGCTCTGCTGGACGGCGCCTGGTGGCCCCGCTCCCGCGATCTGGTGGCGGAACTCCCCTCCCTGACCGACGTGCTGGATCCGCTGTGGGGGCGGATCACCCGGGTCACGGTGAATCCCACCCACTGGCCGGTCGTCCCGCGCAAGGTGCCCGTCGCCGGGCATGTGGTGAACGTGGGCTGGTTCCTGGCCGAGCAGGACCCGCATGAACTGCTGTTGCTCTCCTACCGCACGGGCCGCTGGAACCTCCTCGTGGTCCCGCCGCAGACGACTCCCGTCTCGGCCGCCTGGTTGATGGCCGCCGCGAGCGACCCACTGGGCACGTCGACCGCGAGCCGGCTGATGGAGGAGGCGGCGCGCCTGCGGACGGTGTCCGAGACCGACCGGGCCGTCGAGGCGGTCTGGGTCTCCGAAGGAGGACATGCGGCCCGCGATCCGGTCGCACGTCCACGGATCCCGGCCGTGACCGCTGCGCTGCCGTATCGGCCGATGGGAAGGTGAGGGTCGTGGAGACGTTCGTGACGGTGCTCGTGATCCTCGCGATGATCGCTCTCGGGGTGTTCCTCATCCATCTGCTCGGCGCACAGCACGGCGACCGCATCGCCGCATTCCACTACGGCCGCTCCGGAACGCCTGTCGCGGGACCGGCCGCGTCGGCTCCGCGGAAGGCCCGCGGCGGGGTGGGGACGAGCAGCGCCGGCCGCCGCCGCGACCATCGCGACGGCGGACGCGGGCGGCTCCGGCCCCGGCGCCGCACCCGTGACGGAGCCGGGTGAGCCCGTCTCCGGCAGGCACTCCCCGCCCGTCACCGAACGGGCGAACCGAACCAACTGATGCGCACAGCCCGCAGCCCGGGACCCCGGCCGCCGCACCGCTCCTGACAGGCCGGGGTCTTTCCGTGTCCTGCTTCCCTCCGAGCCGACCAGGCTTCCGACAGCGCCGTCCGCGCCCCGGACGGTAACCCTTCAGGACACGATGCCCGCCGGGTGCGGACCTTCCGTCCGATCGCCAGGCACATCTCCGAACGGCCGATCCACCACCGCCCTCCCCGACTCGGGCCGCCGGACCGGCCGTTCACTCCTCACCACGTACATCCCCGCATCGGCGGTACGCCGCGACGGGCACCCCGAACCGAGGAGCCATGCCCCTACCCCAGCTGAAAGTCCACCGGCACGACCGCAGCCACCGCACCCCGGTCACCCTCGCAGGAGAGATCGACACGGCCACCGCCCCGCTCCTACGCACCGCAGTGGCCGCATGCGTGCTCGACGGCGTCCGCTACGTCGACGTCGATCTCACGGCGGCCACCTTCTGCGACGCCGGCGGACTCAACGCCTTCCTCGCGGCACACCGGACGGCCACCGATGCCGGAACAGCCCTCCGACTGCACTGTCCGCCGCCGATCATGGCCCGCATCATCGAGATCACCGGCTCCGGCTTCCTGCTCCACGAGCCGTTCGCCGTTCGACCATCACCCGGTCGGGTTCCCGCTGCCGCGGGCGGTGCGCCGTGACGGCCCCGCTCCGCCGCGAGCCGCCATGGAGCGAGGGATCGACTCCCGCCCACGCGGTACGTCTGCGCCGACTGAACCGCTGGCAGGCCGAGACCCTGCGGGAGGACCTCGCCGATCTGTACGTGGAGTCCTCCCGGGCGCAGGCAGGCCAGGAGTACCGGGGGCGGGAAGCGTTTCTGCGGCGGCTCACCGGCGACATCCGGCGGGCCGGATTCGCCCTGCTGATCGCCGAGGACACGGCCTTCGCCGGGTGCGCGTACGGATTCCCCGTACCGCGCGAGGGAACATGGTGGAGGGGGTTCGACGGGCCCCTGCCGCAGAGCGTGGAACAGCTCACCGTGTCCGGACACGTCTTCGCGATCACCGAGATCGTGGTGCATCCCCATACGGACGACCAGGGCCTCGCCCGCCGACTCCAGCAACGTCTGCTCGCCGACCACCACGCCTCGCTCGGGGCGACCCTGGTCGACCAAGCCGACGCCCTGGCCTGCGACAGCTTCCTGTCGTGGGGATGGCAGGACATCGGAGCGGTCCGTCGACCGTCGGATCCCACGGTCCTCCGGTCGCCGGCCACTGTGCTGCTGCGGGCCCTGGTCCTTCCCCTCGGGCAGCGCAGTGCTGCCCACCCGGACGGCCTCGCCCACGAGAACCGCACCCAACGGCCGGACTGACAACCGACGAGCGGCCGCCGCGCGTACAACTCATCGCCGACCAGCGTTGGTCGAGGATCACGCCTGCCTGCACTCAAGCGACCGAGCGCGCAGCCGCAGGACACGGCTGCACCGCTGTCGACCGTGCTTCGCCGACAGGCTGGGCGCGTGATTGCCTTCCACGAGGTCGGCCGGGTGACGGCCGCGACGCACATCATGCGCTTCGGCGAGAACTCCACCTACGAGCTCGGCATCACCCCGGACGACTACGACGCCCAGCTCGACGTCGACTTCAGCGCACTCGGCAAGCGCGTGGCGGTAGCCGCCTGACCGGGGAAGAACGCGGGCGCTCGTACGCCGTCGAGGGAAGGCAGGAGAGGGTCATAGCTGCGCGCCGTGGGATCAGCCCGGCGAGGGCCAGGGAGCGGCTGTGCGCGGGCCAGGCGATGTGGGTGACGACGGCCGGCGCGTCGGTCACGGGGACGGCGGTGTGCTCGGCCCACAGCCAGGCGCGGGCGAACGGGGAAGACGGCCACGGTGCGTCCGAGGGCGATCATCTGGGCCAGCTGCGTCTGGTCGTGGATCTCGGAGCCCGGGCCGGGTGGGTACGTGCCGTGGCGGGGCCAGCGGGCGAGCGGAAGGTCGGCGATGTCGTTCTCGTCGGCCAGGGACAGAGTCCTGCGCGCGGCGAGGGGGTGCCTGGCGGGCAGGATGGCGATGTGCCCCTCGTTCATCAGTTCCTCGCTGTCGAACCCGGCGAGGGACTTGAACGGCGCGTGCATGAGCGCCGCACCACCCCGAGTAAAGGACCCAACGCCCTTGCGCCGACCCGCAATACCCCCTGCCCTTCCCCGCTCCCAGCGCACCGCCCACACCGCGCTGGAGGTGACCGCGAATGGCTGACCGCCTCCTGACCGTGGCCGAGGCAGGCGAAATGCTCGGCACGGGCGAGCGCTTCGTCCGCCGCTTGATCGCCGAGCGCCGCATCCGCTACGTGAAGCTCGGCCGTCCGGTCCGCATCCCCGAGAGCGCGATCACCGAGTACGTCGAGGCGCGCACCGTCGAGCCGGTCCGCCGCATCCGTGCCCGCTACGGGAAGGCGGCCTGATGGCGGCACGCAAGCCGCAGCGGCGGCGCGAGTTCGGCACGGTACGTAAGCTCGCCTCCGGCCGATGGCAGGCCCGCTACCTCGGACCGGACGGCCAACGGCACCAAGCACCGGAGACGTTCGAGACCAAGTCTGACGCCCAGGACTGGCTCAACCTCGTCCGCGCGGACATCGAGCGCAGCACTTGGCGTCACCCGGACGCCGGCGCGGTCAACTTCGAGAAGTACGCACTCCGTTGGCTGGAGGAACGCGGCCTGGCTCCCACCACCGTCGACCGCTACGACGGGCTTCTCCGTCTCCACATCCTGCCGACCTTCGGCGGCAAGAACCTGGACGAGATCACCCCGCCCTCCGTCCGCACATGGCGAGCCGACCGCCTGAAGGCGACCGGCGCCACCACGGTCGCCAAGTCGTACCGGCTGCTGAAAGCCATCCTGCAGACGGCGGTCGACGACGACATGCTCCGCAGCAACCCGTGCCGTATCAAGGGCGCGGGCAAGGAGAAGGCCGACGAACGCCCCACCGCCACCATCGAGCAGGTCTTCGACCTCGCCGATGCCATGGGCCCACGCTGGCGTCTGATGGTCCTGCTCGGAGCCTTCGCCTCCCTCCGCCCGGAGGAACTGGCCGAACTCCGCCGTCACAGTGTCGATCTCGACGAATGCTCCCTGCACGTGACACAGGCTTCGCCGGAGCTGACCAACGGCAGGCGCGTTACCGGTGACCCCAAGACCCGGGCGGGCAAGCGCACTGTCTACCTGCCCGACTTACTGCTCGCGGAACTGCGTCGCCACCTTCAGTGGTTCGCCGAGAAGGAGCGGGACGGACTCCTCTTCATCGGGGAGAAGGGCGCTCCCTTCCGCAGCTCGACCTTCGGCCGCAAGTGGCGCAAGGCGAGGACCAAGGTCGGCATGCCGGACAACTTCCGCTTCTACGACCTACGGCACACCGGCAACACTCTGGCTGCCGACACGGGTGCCAAGCTGAAGGACCTCATGGTCCGCGCCGGCCAGTCCTCGGAGCGCGCCCAGCTGATCTACCAGCACTCGACGGCGAGGCACCAGCGAAAGCTGGCGCAGAGCATCGACGTGGAGGTGCGCCAGCAGCTGCGCGACTCGAGTGCGGGGCGGCAGCAGGCACGCGAGGCGTAGTCGTCCACTGCAAGGCAGTCACGGGGTTCTGAGCGAAAGAGAGGTGAATCGGTCCTGTGCTATAGCATCTTCAATGGCATACTCGGAGTCATGGCTGACGACGTGGACTTCCTCCCCGGTGACGGTCCCACCAGCGGCATCTCCGTCACTCTGACCGCCGGCACCCTGCAGGCGATCCGCGATCGGGTCGGCAAGCGGGGCGTCTCGGCGTACCTGGAGAAGGCGGCCCAGCGGCAGATCGAGCAGGACAACCTTGACGAACTGATCGCGGACTTCGACAAGGTGCACGGCCCGGCCGACCCGGAGGCGGTGGCGGCCAAACGCGCGCGTCTGACCGGCGGCACCTCGGGCGCCGGGGCGGCCGCGTGAGCGGTGTCCTGGTCCTGGACAGCGAGGGCCTGGCGAAGGCGGTGCAGCGGGACCGTGAGGTCCACGAGTGGCTGACGGCCGCCCGCGACGCCGACCTGCCGGTCATCACCTCAGCGGCCGTCCTTGTCGAGGTCATCCACCCGAAGATCAATGAAGCCGCGCTGAGGTGGACGCTGTCACGAATCCGAGTCGAGCCGGTCACACAAGGCTTGGCGCAGGGTGCCGCCACCCTGCTGAGGGCAGCGGGGTTGCATGGCCACAAGTACGCCATCGACGCCATGCTGTGCGCGACCGCGCTCCAGCATCCTGGCCGGGTGACTATCCTGACGTCCGACGTCGAGGACATTGGTCTGCTCACCGCTGGGTATCCACGTGTGCTGGCCGAGAAGGTGTGAGGGAACGCTGCGACTCCGTCGGCCAGAGGGTGCGGGCTGTACCACCGACTGCGCCGAGATCCTGCCTGATCGAAGGAGTCTCGGACGCCCTGGTTGGCGCGGTCCCCTTCGGCGGCGGCGTGCCCACCGGAACCCCGGCTCGCTGCCGCTAGGCCGCCGTCGGCTACTACGCCATCACGCGGTCCGGGCGCTGCCGCCGCGGCCCAGCCGTTCACTCAGGAAACGGGAGCAGTGTTCACTCAGTGGACGCTCGCGCTGTTCACTCAGGAAACGCCCGGACTTTCAGTTCAGAGCCTGAACGGGGGTCCGCGCAGAGCTTGAACGGTCTCGCAATGGAGGACGTACCCGCCGTACCTTGAGTGACGGCAGGCAGCCACCGGCACCCCTGCCCCGGTAGCGCGGTCTTGGGGCACAGCGAGGCGCTTCGCGCGAGGCCACGACCGAGTCCTCCATGGCCTCGCCGACTGCGACCCGCCCGCTCCACCTCTCTCGCGGCAGCATCACGGCCCTGGCCCCGCCGCTTTGCGTACGCGACTTCCCTACCCTGCCGCCCATTAGTGGCGCAGGTCACAGAAAATGCGTCTCGCCATTCGAGACTATCAGCTGATATGTCATCAGAGATGGCCCTTCGATGTCCCTTTCGATGGCACATCGGCGCGACTTAGGGCACGCGGAGGGCACGCAACCCCCAAATTGGACTAGACAACAAACAAACCCCAGGCCACTGACCTGGGGTTTCATCATGGAGCGGGTGACGAGAATCGAACTCGCGCTCTCAGCTTGGGAAGCTGCGGGCATTTGGGCCTGAATGTGGCGATGACCTGGCAGTTCGCCTGGCGCCAGGTGTCATCGCCCTTGGTCGCTTTCACCGTGATTCCCCGCTGTTCCCCGCTCTATCTGGTGCGCTTGTGGTGCGTCGGTCGTGTCCTGGCCTGGTGCCGTCGACTCATCGGCTCCCCCGTACAGATGGGCGCGGAGACGATCCTTGGCGGCTTCAAGGCGTGGGCCGTAGTCGGGCATGAAGATCTCGCTCAGCGACTTATCCAGGCTTCCTGAGATCGCGTAGATCGGCGACCAGACGGCTTGATCGTGCACGATCCCCTCAAGGTCGTCGGACTGGAACATGACTTGGTAGAGCCAGTCCGATAGAACGAACGCTTGATCGCGCGTGAGCCTGATGGTGATCGCTTCCTCATCCACGCCCTCAACGTAGCCGCCTCGACTGGTGGTGTCCTGGGCCCGGTCCGTGCGGACCAACACGCTTTCCAACTGTGGTGGTGCCTGGCAGGGCCGCATACGGGGCCGTTCACCTGCGTTCATGGGCGGCCGGTTGTGAGAGCGGCTACCGGCTTCGGTCCCGTCTGAACGGTCGTGAACGGCGCTGAATGAGACGGAAACTGAGACGGCCGATGGGGCCGGGCTCGCTAGCATCTTCGCTGTTGGAGGGGGTTTCATGGCGCTGGTCTGCAAGGGATCACGACTGATTGCTGTCGACAGCACGCCTATCGCTGGCGGCTATGTGGCAGGCCGACGTACTTCCAGGGCGTGGCCTGGGCGCCGTGCACATAGACCCCGGGCATGACGCTCGTGCTCACCACCGACCAGCCGTATCCGAGCAACTGGATCAGTCGCGAGGCTGAGCTTGTGCTGCCGTCCGGTGTTGCTGCGGCTGTTCGAGTTTGCCCTGCGTGGGGGTGAACTCCGACGGCCCCGAGCTCCGCGTTTCACCTCGACCAGTCCGCCGACTTCACAGCCTCGCCGTGAGTGGTGAGCACCGCCTTAGGGGTTCGGCCCGAGCCCTCAGGGCCCGAACGCTCACGCTGTGAGTCGCCATGTGGGAAAACGTAGGGGGCAACGAGAGATGCCAATAGGCGGAGATCAAGGTCCAAGTAGCTCTATATCGTGGTAAGTTTGCCCCGATGGCGGACCGCCAGGGCCGCAGTCTTCCAGCTGCTTACAACTTTCAGAACAGCCTGCACTTGAATCCCGCGCACGGTAGTAGCCGAAAGGGACCATGCAGTGGTTCGTTCATCGAAAGGAAGTATTTTAGTTGGGATGGTTTCAGACTCTGGCACATGCACTACAGGGCTTCACCGGCAACGGTCTGTCCACGCTTTTGTCTCACGTGCCGCTTGCGGTGGTGGGTGTTGGCGTTCTCTACCTGTTTCTTGTTTTTCCGTTCCTCCGGGCTGAGGCTCGCGCGGACGTGTTGAAGTTGGTAGAGACTTACGTCCAGTGGGCAAAGGTCGCGCGGGGTAAGTGAGTAGTGCTCAGGCCCTCGGCATTGCGCCGGGGGCCCACTCCGTTTCATGCATGTTCGATCTTTAAATTAGTTGCCCTGCGTACACGAAGGCGGGATAGTTCAACTTAACGCCAAGGGGGCTATCTGTGTCTGTTAACGATGACGTCATCAAGGCTGGCGTAGCGAGCGATGCTGACTACATGGGCCGGTTGTTTCGTGACTTTCAGGCAGTGAATAACGCAAGCATATCGGCGATCACGCCTCTGTGTATGGCTCCGTACTTCTCACTCGTGCTTCATGAGGCGAAGCTGAAGCCCCAGACGATCGACCCTTCGGTGTTTGATGAGTTCTCCGCAGAAGCTGAAGAGGTGTGTGCCCGTGCCCGGCACAGCCTGAAGCTCTTCGAAGATAACCAGCGAAACATTGAAGGGCAGTTGCGTTTTTTTGAAGATGACATCTTGAAGAAGCACTCTGCGCGGTTCCTTGGGAATACCTGGCTCCGGTTCGCCCGTCGCTGGGAGAAGGACTTGGGGCTCTTCACGTACGACGGCACGCTAGTTACGACTTCACACGCTGCTGCGTTTCACCTTGGAGTCGAGGCAGACAAGCTCTTCCAGAATGATAACGGCGTGTACAGGATAGGCATCACGCGACAGATGGGGCAATGCTTCGCCGCACTTGGCGCTCGTATGGACACGCACGGAGGCGAGACGTTCGTACGTTTCCTCTCCGGGTCCCGTTTGAAGTCCGCAGACGTGTTGGCCTCTACCTACTACGCGGAGGCTTTTAATGGAGCAGCTACGCAGGCGGCCATCAACGTGGCCTTGACCGACTTCCAGGTCAGGATGAACTTCATCAACAAGGTCATCACGGCTGGCTCTGATATCCGCAATCTTGAGTACACGGTGTTCAAGATTCGGTACATCACCCTGTATCAGGTGTTGTTGAGCCTCAAGCTCCTCAAGGAGGATTCGCGATACCCGCTGTCTCCGGCGTCGACGAGAGTGATCGAAAACATCCTGGCCGCTCCCGCTGGACGCGTAGTCACGGACCGGTCCGTACGACATTTCCGAAACACCTTGATGCACTACAACCTGCTGCCCAGTGCTGATACTGCGAGGGTGGACCTGGGGCAGCCGATCTTTGGTCTGGTGCCTCAATACTTTCCCGGGTACGACTTCGAGGGACTGAGCGCTCTGGTCGACACGTGTATCAGTGAGACGGCCAGTGCCTTGAACGACTGGTCTCGTGGCGTCTAGTCGACGTGTTGTATTCGTGGCTCGCGCTACGGCATATAACGCTCCACGGCTTGGCCTTGTAGTTAGCTTCCATCTGTAATCAACCACTGCACTGGAAGTGAACTAAGGTCCCGTCGAACAAGAGGTTCTCCCGCCCGAGTCGCATTGGCTACAGCAGCGACCAAGGCTGCGTCTTCCTCTTTTGTCACCTTCACGGCACGGCCGGCATGCTCTCGGCGCTCTACGTACCCTCTCGTTTCGGCGTCGAGGAACCTGATCGTACAATTTTGAGATACCTTGATCTTTCCTAGCAGGATGTCTTGGTCGCCGTCGCGAATCAACTTAGCGGCTCTGCTGGCAACAATGTCGAAGCCTAGGGCGATGGCCAGAGCTTGAGAGCAGAACTCCTGAAGGTCGAGTGGCTGAATATTGGCGTCGGGCTTATGCGCGGCTTCGTGTCTAAGGCGCATAGCTTGATCGTATGCAGGCTTTAGAGGCATGCTGCCCGCACCGCATCGCCGCGCAATGATGCTGATTTCGTTCCAGGCATCTTGAATGTTGAGTGCAGCAAGAATTCCTGCAATTTCCGCGCTGCTAACATTCGAGCCAGAATATCCCAAGCTGAATCTGCTGATCTGTAGCGAACCACCGGAGGTGCTTGCAATCTGAGAGGCTGCCTCTTGCAGTAGTGCCAGATGGTCATCTCCCGCACTTTTCGCCATCTGCGCTCTATCTCTAGCCGCCTTCATCGCACCCATGGTTGCAGCTTCCTGGAGACCCTGAGGCAGCTTAGGGAAAGGGATGACTGTCCGGCTGATGAAGTCCAACAAGTCCTTCGTCCGCGCGCGAATGAAGTCTTCGAGGGACGTGAAGGCCACGACCATCAGGCCGTTTCTGAGTAGACGCGCACGAGCATTGTGCTCTACATCGGTCAGAACTCGGTCGACGAGATATGCGTCATTTGATGCGCTTTGGATGGTCTCAATGCGTTCAATGAAGGAGTCGCGGGAAGACATCGATTCTCCTTCTAGAACGATGAGATCATATGCCACACAGATTCAACTCGGTGCACTACTCGAGATGCAGTATTGGTTGCCACTCTGACTGCCGTCTCAAAGTCGGGATCGTCAAACAAATCACGAGTGCCTTGGATTACGTCCGCACTGTGAGCAACGAGGGTTGAAATCCTCTTGTCGTCAGCCATGCTCACGGCAATCATCTGGGCGTCGTACATTCCTGCCAGCATTTGATCGCGCCAGCTTGCACCTTCAGGCCGCTTGAAGGCGTAGTCGCCCCAAATCTTCTGACATGCGAGCAGTGAGCGCTCAAATGACTTGCGAAGTGTGTCAATCTCTCCTTGCTTCGCCTGGCCGTGCTTCTCCATGTACTTATCCATGGAGATTCGATAATCTCCAGAGAACGATCGCCAAGTCTCAAGCAGCATGAAGTATCTGAGCACAAACTCGGCATCGGCCATAAGGTTGAATGCCGAAGATTTTTCGTCCCGGATCTTCAACTGCCGACGAAGGAAAGCAGAATTTGCGAGTTCCATGATCAGGTCATTCAGTGGACCTCGATAAATGACGTTCCTAATTTCCTGTGCATTGAGAGGTTCGCCACCGGAATTCAGGCGGTGGAACACTTCATACTTTGTTCCCCTGTCCGACTGTCTTAGGATGGTGATGGCTCGGATGTAAGGTCGGACCTTTAGGGAATTCTGCAACTGCCCAGGAAGTTCGATGAATTTCAGGCCGTTGATCTCCGGAAATCGCGTAAGGGAGCTGAGTGCGAACGTCCCGGACATGAAGTCGCGGACAGCTGTGATGCGCTGTTTCCCGTCAATTACGGAGTAGCTGCCGTAATCGTCTTCGGATAGATATACTGGGGGTACAGGAACATTCAGAAGGAATGACTCGATCAACGCAGACTGGCGCCGCACATCCCAGCGCTCTCGACGCTGGAAAAGTGGAGCAACATCGATTGCTCCGCTATCTGCCATTGTTGCAATAGTCTCGAGGGAAAGGTCCGACGCCTGGATCACGAGCGCGTTCTGTGCGTTCTTGAATTTCTCGACGATCTCTGACTCGGTACTCATTACCTCTTCCAACAAGTCTCAGCCCGCACGTGCCTGTGATGAACACGTTCCTCGATCATGCCCGACTGATCGGACACATGTCTGCCGATTCGGCAGTCTGCTCTGCACTCGAGGCGCACGGCGCCACAGTGGGTACCCATGGCAGTGGATCGCCTCACCGCCTTCGCGTCCGTGTGGTGCGCTGCCTCCTCTACCTTCACCACCCCGTTCCCAGCTTCCATCCCGTCTGCCGTCGACCCACACACCGTGGAGCGGGCGTGGTTCAGGGCGTCAAGGTGGAGCGCGCCACTGTACGAACGACCTTGACGCCCTGGGCCGCGCCCGCTCGGCTCTGCCTGGGTCGACGGCAGACGGGATGGAAGCTCTCCGCGTACGCCACACTCGGCCGGTACTCGCGAGCGGCGCCTTCTCCATCCTGGAGTCGGAGCGCCCCCGCCGGAGGCACTGCTTTCTGAGAACAAGGGGCTGATTGCTGTGCGCGCGGCGCGGGCGCCGGCCGGGCTGGAGCGGGGCGGAGACAGGAGCGCAGGCCCGGCCGGGGGCCGGGCCGCGCGCGGGGAGCGGAGCGAGCCGCCTTGAACCAGTAGAGAAAGTTGTAACTCAGTCGGTCGGATGGGGCGTGTCTTGTCTCGGTTGATGCTTGACGTTGTGGCTTCACCTGATGCTTGACACCGCTTGCCTCGGCTTGGCTGTGCGCGTCTGATCGGCGCGTGCA
>NZ_JBSFDB010000074.1:0-28872 GCF_053593695.1 Streptomyces sp. NPDC002144 | reverse complement strand
TAGAGACACGCCCTCCAGGCGGACACACGCACGTCCGCCCAGGTCAGACCCCGGATTCGCCTCTCCAGGCCACGGAATTATGTCGAACCCGGGTCAGGAATCTGGACGACATTGGATCCGCTGCCCGACGATCGGCGACCGCAGTAGCCGGGGGCGAGTGGCCAACCGAATCAGGCCTGGGGTCAGAGTGGTCGTGCTCAGGCAAGACCCGCGGAAAGCGCTGAACCCGTCCTTTCGTTCAGCTCCTTTTTGCGAGCGCCACTTCGAGGGTGGCGATGTGCTGTGCCTCGGCTTCCTTGCGGATGGCGGCGAAACGGCGGTCGACAACAAGTACGGGAAAGGCCCAGAGGAAGCCCCAGGCGCTGAAGGAGTCGACGACTCCGGTCTGGCGCAGCACCGTGTTGGTCAGGAAACACAGAATGCCGCTGAGGGCCCAGACGGTCGTGCGATGCCGGCCAAGGAAGCGCACGGGGGCGTTCCACGGCCCGGACAGCGCCTTGAGGGTCGCCGCGCGTACGACGGCTTCGCGGTCCTCGACGTTCGCGTCCCTGGTCACCGCTTCGTCGCCCTGCCGGAGATCCACGGCCAGGGCACGTGCTTGTGCCTCGGTCTCGCGGCCCGCGACCGCGGCGTCCGCCGCTCTCATCCGCAAGTCATCCCAATAACCGCGCCGCGCCCAGCGTTCTGCTGCGGCAAGCCGGTCGGCTTCGGCGGACTGCGGTGCGAGCTGCTTGAGGCGCTTGGACAGGGTGACGGCTCGCGCGGCCCGGCCCGGGTACTCGAAGGAGTCGGCGCGCAGGCACAGTTCGGCGTAACCGGCCAGAAGCCCCAGGTGGTCACCGTCGAGAGCGAGTCCGGCCCGGAAGGCTTCCTCGGCGGAGTCGTCGTGGTCGTCGTCGTCCTCGGCAGCGTGTCCGAGGGCCAGCCAGCAATACAGATCCGGGTGGGGGCCGAGCTCGTCCAGACCCGCCTGAGCCGCGCGCCTCACGGCCGCGTTTCCTCCGGCCACGAAAAGCTGCTCGCAGCGCCGCTGGTACGCATCGATCGCCGTCACCCGGGCTCCCCCAACCGTTGCCGCCTCTTTTGACAGGGCGTGGACATCGGCCAATCTTCGCAGGCCGCCATCCCTGCGATGGACCAGGGGCATGTCCAACAAGATCCAGCGCCTGGTCATCCATGAAACTCAGCGGCGGCGCCGGCGCACGTCCGTCATGGTGCGGTGAACAATGCGGGGAACCCTGGCGCGAGCCAGGGCTTGCGCCCCCAGGCGAGGACCTTGCCGCGGACGATGGCGCCGATGGCACTGCGCCTGCCCAATGCGAGCAAGAAGAACGTGATCGGGTCGATCAAGATCGTGCAGTCGGGACGACGCGGGGGCTCGGCATGTACGGCCAACGCGCCGTTGGTGAACGTCACCGTCAGCCGGGAGAGGCCGCGCAACCTCAGGTCGTAACAGGCACTATGACCGGCAGCCGCTCGTGCATCGACGACACGGTCCATGGCAGTGATCAGAAACGGCATCGCCAAAGCGACCCTGTCACGGTCGACCATGTGTGGTCGACCGAGTGCCACTGCGATGTCATAGCCGTGCCCAAGCATATGGGTCAGTAGGTAGGAGCTGAGAGTCCCCAAGTCCATGGGCCCCAGCGGTGTCACCGTGGGTGTGTCCGCCGACCGCAGGCCGGCCGCCTCTGTGAAGGCCCGCGCATGCTCTACGACGCCGCCCGCCAGGACGGATGTGTCACGTTCGGGGAAGGACACCAGGGAGGCGGCATTGGCCGCCGCAAGTCCCCCTGGTGTGCCGTCGCCGTACACCTGCTCATGCCCTGCGGCAAGATCAGCCATCAACTTGTTGGCCAGGACCAGATGCGCCGCGGACTCTCCAACCGTCCACTCAGCCCCAGGAATCGGCACCGTGGCATCCGTACATGAACGGAGCAAGCCGGCTATCTCCTGGGCTACGACAAAAATGGCTTCAGGCAGCCGCAATCGCGTGGCAGCCTCACGATGAGGGGCAGTCATAGCTGGGAAGGGTGGACCACCGCTGCCCATCTGTCCAGGTACACCGTTTTACGCGTCGGCTACGCGTCGCAGGAGAGGATCGTCAAGGACAGCGGCCGCTGGCAGGCAGGGTGATCGCCACGCGCGATCCGGACGTCGGCCTCACGTAGCACGTCGGCGGCGGCGCCCGCACGCGGTCGGGATCGACACAGGGATGGTGACAGAGCGCTCTCCCGGCCTGCACCCGGCTGCGCCCGCTTCGGGCTCGGAAGAGTCGCCGCACCGCTCGTCGGCGTCGGCGGCGCCCGAGCCGTCCTCCCTCTCGGCCTCGGCACCGTCGCGTCGATCGCATTCGCCGCCGTCGCCCATGCGCTGTTCACCGAGAGCCTGGCCGGCAATAAGAAGCAGCACGCGTGGAAAGTCCCACAGGCATCTCGACCAGCGGCCGGAACCAGTGCACGTCCAGCGGGCCCAGCAGTCCAAAGTCCGCCATACAACCCGTCTGCTCGAACCACTTCATCACCTGGGGCACGGATCCCTCACAGCAGGCGCGTACAGGTCGGACAAGGTTTCGACAAGGTCGCGACAAGGTCGGTATTCCACCATCCGTGCACGCATCGCCGAGGGGCCGGCCCGAGACGAGTTCTCCGCCGGAAGGATCGCTCACGGAAAAGGACCATGAATGAACGTCACAATACGCGCAGCCCGCAGGACTCTGAGCGCGACCGTCGTCGCCGCCACGGTGGCGGCTCTGGGCCTGCTGGCACCGAGTCCGGCCGAAGCCGCCGCGAGTGACTGCCCTTCCGGCAGCCTGTGCGTCTGGGACCAGATCAACTACACGGGAAACCGCTGCAGCTGGAGCAACGCCGACAGCGACTGGACCAGCGGAACCGTGAAGTGTTCATGGGCCGACGACCGCAACGTCAAGTCGGTCTACAACCACGGGACTTCTTCCTCGTACGAGGGGGTCGGCCTCTATTCCGGAACGGGCTACTCGGGGTATCTCGGCTGCATAGGACAGGGCGTGAAGGGCCCTGGCGTCAGCGGCGGTCCCGGCCTAAAGGTGCTGTCCCACAAGTGGCTCGCCAGCTGCTGAGTCCGGACGTCCGGAGAGGGATAGCACGGCACGGGCCGAGCGCCCGGTGGGGCCGTCAGGGGGAGCGGCCTCACCGTCGCCGATGCAGTCCTATGCAAGCAGACCCCAGGGGTGCATCAGCGCGGCCGCCCGCCAGGCGGCATCCGGTCGGCCGCAGCGCGGGTCGGCAGCTTGGTCTTGTGACGAGCAACGGCTGCCACGAGCGCGGAGTAGTCCGAAACGGCCATGTCCTCGCTGGCAAGGGCGGCCTCCTGGACGTCGAGGAGACGTCGACGTAGAGGTGCATCAGGCGGCGGTCCCGAGATTGGCGGGGCGGATGTGGCTGGGATGGTCGCGGGCACGGCCCTGGACTGATCCCGTCCGAAGCGCGCCCCGGAGCCGACTTGCCTCGGCTCTCTGACGAGGTCGGTGCCCCGAGCCGGCTGCCGGGGCGTGGAGGCCCAGCCGTGAGCCGGCGCGGCAAGGTTTTCGCAAGGTCGCTGCCTCAGCGTGGGCGTCACCAAGTGCGGACGGCTGCGTCCTGGTGGGCCCACACCGCTGACGCGCACGTCCTCGGCCTGGGAACCGCGTCCTGCCCTGACGGAACCCCGCGTCTGTGCCTCAGCAACATTCACCGCAACGGAGGGAGACAGCATGATCAGGAAGAAGACATGGGCGGGGTGGGCGGCGTTCGCTGCCGTCGGCACGTTGATGGCGAGTGCCCCACCCGCGTCCGCCGAACCGACCTTGCACGGATGCGTCTATCCGCGGGTCTGCTTCTACCAGACGGAAGCCCAGTACACGGCCGGCAGTCCCACGGCCGCCTACCAGGATCCGGACTACAACCAGACGCTGGGCCCCAGGAGCAAAGGGGCCGACGTCGTCTACAACTCGCGCAACGACGACACGGTCCTGCTGCGCATAGGCAGTACCAGTACCGCCTTCTGCCTGGACCCGAACAACACGGTCCACAACGACGCGTCCGTCACGGTGACCGCCATCCGCATCCGGTCCAACCCGGCGAAGTGCAGCAACCTTTTCGAGACATGGCCCTCGAGCTGACGTGAAAAGACCTGCCTCACGGTGCGGGTCGCTCACTCGTTGCCGCCGGCGCGACGTCGTACCCACCAAGAGACCCAACCAGTGAGAACAAGCGAAGGGGGATGCATGATGACTTACAGAAAGCAGGCTTCGGTGGCGAAGAGACTGGCCGTCGTGGCCGTATCGGCCGCCGCCGCCCTCGTCGGCTTCTCGGCCGTCCCTGCCCAGGCGTTGTCCTACGACCTGAGCACCACCGGCGCGGCGGGCAGGATCACCTATGTCGGAAACGGTGACTGGTCGCTCCACGCCCACGACACTCTCACCGACGGGCACTGCGCCCGCTATCAGGTGAAGGACACCGACGACACGAGCTGGCGGTGGTACGGCGACATGGTCTGCACCTCGACCGATCAGTATGTGACGGGAGCCCGCACATCGTGGTCCGTGCGCATCTGTCGCACCGGGGTAGGGAACTGCTCCGCCGCAGTCAAGCTGTGACCAGCACTTCTCGCCAGCGTCGACTTGGCAGGCCGTAAGGTGCCCTGCCCTGGCTGCGACCAGGGCAGGGCACCTGGCGCGGCCCGTGCCGCCGTCAACCTGGCCTCCCGGCAGGCACGATGACGTGCAATGCCGGCCAGGCCCCGGCCGGCACACCGCGCGGAGGCCAAGGCGGCCTCGAGAACTTCGCATTCCGCCCTGGCGCGTTGCTCATTCTGCCTGCACCGAGCGGCGGTTCTCTTCGCTCCGGCACCGGCCGGAAGCCATCTGCCTCTGCACTGCCAGCACTTGCCGAAGAGCCGTCGTCCGCACGCGCCGGTGGCCTCGGGTCCGGTGCGGGCATCGCCGCACTTCTTTTGCACAACGGGTTCCTAGGCTGCCGTGGCACTGTTCACCCAGCGCAGGGAGTCCACCGTGACACTGATCGTCGCCGCCGCATCGCCGTTTCACGGCCATGTCCAACCCGTCCTCACCGTCGCATCGGACCTGGTGCGGCGCGGGCACGAGGTCGTCGTGCTGACCGGCAGCCGGTTCGCCGACGACGTACGGGCCGCCGGCGCGCACCATGTATCGCTGCCGCCCGCCGCGGACTTCGACGACCGGCAGCTGGATCTGTACTTTCCCGACCGTGCCGCCTTCCCGCCGGGCCCGGCGCAGCTGGAGTACGACCTGAAGCATGTCTTCGGTGATCCGACTCCCGCCCAGTACCGCGCGCTTCGGACCTTGCTGGCCCGTCGGTTCCCGGCGTCCGTGGTCATCAGCGATCCGCAGTTCCTGGGGGCGACGGCCCTCAGCCTGTCCGCTCCGCCCGGCCACCGGCCGGTCACCATCGGCCTCGGCATCACCATGCCGACGCTGCTCAGCGAGGACGCGCCGCCCATCGGGCTCGCGATGCCGCCCTTGGCCGGGGAGGGGGCGAAGAAGCGGCACCGGGAAATGAACGACCAGGTCAGAGAGGTTCTTTCCGGTGCCCAGCGGCACATCGAGGAGAACTTCGGGGAGAGCGGCACCGAGTTGCCCGGGTTCGTCCTCGACTGCATGGTCACCGCGCCGGACCACTATCTGCAGCTGACCATCCCGGAGTTCGAGTATCCGCGCGGCGACCTGCCGCCCTCGTTCCGGTTCGTCGGTCCCCTGCCCGCCGCGCCGCGCACGCCTCGGCCGCTGCCGGAATGGTGGGCGGAAGTGGAGCACGCGAAGCGGCCGGTCGTCGTGGTCACCCAGGGGTCGTTCGACAACCGTGATCTCGGCAGGCTCGTGCGTCCGGCCCTGGACGCCCTGGCCGGTGAGGACGTCCTGGTGGTGGCCGCGACGGGGCGCGCGGACGGCCCGGCGGTGATCGAAGCCGCGGGAGCGGTGCCGGCGAACGCGCGCATCGGCGGGTACGTCCCTTTCGACGCGCTCCTTCCGCACGCGTCCGTGCTGGTCACCAACGGCGGGTACGGCGGTGTGCACGAGGCCCTGAGGCAGGGGGTACCGCTCGTCGTGGGGGGCGACGGAGAGGACAAGCCCGAGGTGGCGGCCCGCGTCCAGTGGAGCGGGGTCGGGGTCGATCTGGGAAGCGGGGATCCCTCGCCGCAGGAGGTCCGCGCGGCCGTGCTGAGCGTGCTTGCCGAACCCGGGTACGGCGAGCGCGCGCAGGCCCTGCGAGCCGGGTTCGAGCACCATGACGCGCTGGAGGCCATCGCGGAGGTGATCGCCACGGCCTCCTAGCCGCTTTCCGCGGCCGGGCCTACCGTCACCGCCCGCCCTCGCAGCGGATTTCCACGGCCCGGCCCTCCGGCACCGCCCTCGCAGCCGCCCCCGCGCCCGCTTTCCAGCCGTCACCGTCCTCGTGCCACGCCCGGAATGTCTGGCCCCGTGAGCGCGGCCCCGCCGCTGCCTAGCATGAGGCCCAGAGAGGACGGGGCGATGACATCGATGCCACTGCAGTTCGAAGTACGGGTACGGCGGGAGGAGACCGAGGTGGAATCGAGGCCGCCGCTGCGCCGCACCCTCCTCGCCCTGCCGTTGGCCCGAACAGGCTCCCCGGTGCCGTTGCCGGACATCGTCGATGCGCTGTGGGCAGACCGGCCTCCCGCTCACGCCGCCAACATGGTGCACCGCCATGTGGGGCACCTGCGACGGCTGTTGGAGCCGGGGCTGCCGCAACGCGGCAGTGACGGCTGCCGGCTGCTGGCCCCGCCCGACTCAGTTGGCCTTCGGCCACATCCCTGGTCAACTCGGCCGCCACGAGCGGTCAGTGCCCCGTCACCGACTCATTCGGCCGGTGACCGTCATGAGGAACGCAGGGCCGCAGACACAAGCCAGGCACACTTCGTCCACTGCCCCCTGCCTACGCTCCCGCCACCCACCAACACCCTTTCACCGGGAGCGAATTAAATGACGTACACAATGATCAACGGCAACCGTCTGTTCCACACCGACGAGGGACCGGCCCAAGGCCGCGGTGGCGAGACACTGCTGCTGGTGCATGGCGGAACCTGCGACTCACACGACTGGTCGGCGCAGATCGGGGCGTTCTCGGAGCGGCACCGGGTGATCGCCCCGGATCTGCGCGGTCACGGCCGCTCCACAGGGCTGAACGGCGGAATGCGCCCTCGTGACTTCGCAGCGGACCTCGCGGAGCTGCTTCAGGGCATCGACGCCCCTCCGGTGGTCGTCGTAGGACACTCGATGGGTGCCGTGGTCGCTTCCGTCCTGGCGGTCGAGTACCCGTCCCTGGTGCGGGCCGTCGTCGCGGTCGAGCCCGGCTACGGCTTCGAGGCGCAGTTCGCGCCGCAGCTCGCCGCCGCCTTCAGCGTCCCGGACCCGGTCGCCAGCGCGGTGGCGGTCCTGGGCGGGCTGGAGAACCCCGCCGCGGACGGGCCCGACGCGGACGCACTACGGGTCTGGCACCGCCGGCGGATCCTCGGCATGGACCCGATGACCGTACGGGACGTCTTCCACGGCCTGTTCGACGAGGCGGCCGCCGCGCTCACCGTCCGGCCAGGCGTGGAAAGTTACCTCTCGCGGCGCACCTGCCCGGTGCTGTCCGTGTCCGCGGCCGCATCCCTCAAGGCCAAGGGGATCGACGGGGACTGGGAGGAAGCTTTGAGCCGGCACCCCTACAGCGCGTCGGCCGTCCTCGAAGGGGTCGGGCACTGGCTGTTCCAGGAGCGTCCGGCCGAGTTCAACGCCCTGGTCATGGGCTGGATAGACGGGCTGCCGGCTGCCTGACCGCATGCGGGCACGCGCACGGGGGCACATCACGGGGACATCAGGGACGACGACGGTGACGATGCGGTTTGAGGTCTTGGGACCGGTACGGGTCTGGCGCGACGGTCAGGAGGTGGCGCTCGGCGCGGCCCAGCAACGCCTGCTGCTGGCCCAGTTGATGGCCCACGGGGGAGGGCCTGTGGCCATGGACGAGTTGCAGGACGCCCTGTGGGGCGAGTCGCCGCCCAGCTCGCCCGCCAACGCGGTCTACCGGCACATCGGTGTGCTGCGCCGGCTGCTGGAGCCCGGGCTGCCCGTCCGGTCCCCTGGCCGGTGGCTGGTACGGGACGCGGGCGGGTACCGGCTGCACGCAACGCCCGAGACACTCGACCTGCTGCGCTTCAGGGAGTTGGTGCGGCGGGCGCGGCAGCGCGGTGTCCGGGGCACGCGGGAGGCCGTACCGCTGCTGCTGGAAGCACTGAACCTGCGCACCGGGCCGGTCGCCACCGGTGTCCCCGTGGAGGCGCGCTCCCACCCCGCGTTCAACGCCCTGGAGCGCGAGCACCTGGCGGTGGTGAAGGAGGCCGCGGGCGCGGCACTGGCCACGGGCCAGGCCGGGCAGTTGCTCGCCGTGCTGCACCGCGCCGCGGCCGAGCACCTGCTCGACGAACCACTGCAGGCCCTGCTCGTGCGCGCTCTCGCGGCCGGCGGACAGCGGGCGGCGGCCCTCGAGACGTGGCAGCGCGTGCGAGCCCGGCTCACCACCGAACTGGGCGTCGAGCCCGGCTCCGCACTGCGAGCCGCGCAACAGGAGGTGCTGCGCGAGGACGCCGGTGGGAATCCGTCCGAGCCGTCCCTGCCGTCCGAGCCGGACCACGGCGTCCACGGGCCGGTCCGGCTGACCGTGGTTCCCGACACTCCGGCCACCGTCACCTCCCCTCCGGAAACCACCCATCCGGCTGCCCCTGTCGTCTGCCCCGCCCAACTCCCCGCCGACCTCGCCGCGTTCGCGGGCCGACGGTCCGAACTCGCGCACGTGGCAATGCTGTCGGCGAAGGACACGGCGGGAGCTCGGATCGCCGTGATCAGCGGGATGGGCGGCATCGGCAAGACCACGCTGGCCGTGCGGTGGGCGCACCGCGCCGCCCACCGCTTCCCTGACGGGCAGCTGTACGTCAACCTGCGGGGCTTCGACCCGGGCGGGGTCCCGGCGGATCCGGCGCAGGTGCTGCGCGGGTTCCTTGAGGCCCTCGGCGTGCCGCCGCAGCGCACACCCGCCGGGGCGGACGTCCAGGCGGGCCTGTACCGCAGTCTGCTGGCCCGGCGCCGGGTGCTGATCCTGCTCGACAACGCACGGGACGCCGAACAGGTGCGGCCCCTGCTGCCGGGCAGCCCCGGCTGCCTCGTGATCGTCACCAGCCGCGACCGGCTCCTCGGTCTGGTCACGGCCGAGGCCGCGCGCCCCCTGGCACTGGACCGGCTGTCGACCGCCGAGGCCCGCGAGACACTGACCCGCCGCCTCGGCGCCGACCGCGTCCTGGCCGACCCGGAGGCCGTCGACGAGATCGTCACCCGGTGCGGGGGGCTGCCGTTGGCCCTGGCCGTCGTCGCCACCCGGGCCGCCGCCCATCCGCACTTCCCGCTGGCCGCGATCGCGGACGAACTACGCTCGGCCCACGGCAGCCTGGACGCCTTCACCGACGCGGACCCGGCCGGGGACGTACGGGCGGTGCTCTCCTGGTCCTACCGTGCGCTCAGCCCCGGCGCGGCACGCCTGCTGCGGCTACTGTCCCTGCATCCGGGCCCGGACCTCTCGCTGCCGGCCGCGGCGGCCGTCGCGGGCGACGAGCAGGCGGCCGTCCGCTTGCTGCTGGCCGAGCTCACCCGTGCCCACCTGCTCACCGAGCACCTGCCCGGCCGGTACGCCTGCCACGATCTGCTGCGTACCTACGCAGCCGAACGCGTGGCCAAGGAGGAAAGCGCGGGCGAGCGGGAAGCCGCCGTACGCCGTCTCTTGGACCACTATCTGCACACCGCGCACGCCGCCGGCCGTGTCTACTCGCCCTTCTGGAGACTCCCCCTGCTGCCCGCCGCCGCCCCCGGGGCCAACCCCGAGTCCTTCGCCGACGACGCGCCGGCACTGCGCTGGTACACCGCCGAGACACGGGTACTTGCCGCGGTCGCCGAACGGGCGGGCGCCCGCGGCGACCACGCACATGTCTGGGGCCTGGCCTGGGCGCTGGAGCGGTTCATGGACCGGCAGGGCCACTGGCACGACGGGGCCGCGCTCCAGCGTCTCGGCCTGAACGCGGCGATCCGCGACGGCCACCGCACGGCCGAAGCCCATCTGCGCCGCGGCCTGGCACGCGCCTCGGCCCGCCTGGAGCGGTACGACGGCGCCCAGACCCACATCCGTCACTCCTTGGAGCTGTTCGCCGAGCTCGGCGACCGGCTCGGCCTCGCCCACGCCCATCGCAGTCACGGCTGGCTTCTGGACCGCCTCGGCGATCATGACGGAGCGCTCGACGCGGCGGGCCGGGCCCTCGCCCTCTACCGGGCCCTCGGTGACCGTGCCGCGGAAACCAGTGCCCTGCACGCGCTGGGCTGGAGTCATGTCCTGCGGGGCGAACACCACACGGCCGCCGCCTACTTCGAGGAGGCCCTCGACGGCCTGGTCGGTCTCCCCACCGGTACCCGGTACGCCGAGGCCGGCGCCTGGGACAGTCTCGGCGTCGCCCGCCACCACCTCGGCGAGCACCGGCAGGCCATTGCCGCGTACCAGTGCGCGCTACGGCTCTACCGCGAGGTCAGCGATCTGTTCAGCGAGGCGGGGACGCTGCGTCACCTCGGCGACACCTACCTCGCCGTCGGCGACCCCGGCGCGGCCCGCATGGTCTGGGAACGCGCGGTGCGGCTCCTCATCCGCACCGACCCGACGGCGGCCCAGGAGACCCGTACGCGCCTGCTGGCCCTCGGGGACGCGGTGCCCGCGCCACGGATCGCCGTCGTCTCCGCGGCCCCCGAGGACCTGCCCCGGACTACCCGGGGCGGCACATGAGTGACTCACTCCTCGCGGCCCCAGAGCGCGAGAAGGACCGCATTGTTCGCCGGCGATTTCGCTGGCGCTGATCCACCTGACGACGTCACACGGACGTGTTCTTGCGCAGCGCGTCCAGGCTCTTGCGTACCGGTGCGCACGAAAGGCCGAAAGTGGCCCAGGCGCCCTTGCCCGGGCGGTACTTGAGCGCCGCCAACAGCAAGTGCTCGGTGCCGAGCCGACTGGCGCCGATCTCCGCCATCACCGTGGCCGCGCCCTCCAACAGGCCCGCGTGTTCCTGGCTCGGGCGGATGTCCTGTGCCGACACCCGCGACACCGGCGGAATCATCTGTCGGCTGCGGTTGACGGCGAATAGAGGGGGTGGCCCGGCTGCACCGCAAGGTCCGCCGTCAGCGCCTGGACCACGCGCACAAGACCGCCGTGAGCCTGGTGCGTGAGCATGACTTCATCGCGCACGAAGACCTCAAGATCCGCAACATGAGCAAGGCCCCCGCACCCAAGCCCGATCCCGAACAACCGGGCAGCTTCCTGCCCAACGGGGCCGGCGCGAAGGCCGGGCTCAACCGCTCGATCGCCGATGCCGGATGGGGGGTGTTCCTCCAGATCCTCACCGCCAAGGCAGAATGCGCCGGACGGGAAGTGATGGCCGTGGACCCCCGCAACACCTCCCGACAGTGCCCCGAATGCGGGCACACGGCCAAGGAGAACCGGCCCACCCAGGAAAAGTTCCACTGCGTCTCGTGCGGCCACCGCGCGCACGCGGACACGGTGGGTGCGATCAACGTTCTACGGGCCGGGCTGGTCCATCGCGACGCCAACCAGGCATAGCGAGAAGCCCCCGGCTTCAGCCGCGGGAGGAGTCACGACTATTCGATCAGCGATCAAGCGGCTCGTAGTCGAACCAGTCGAAGTGAACGGAACCCGCTGATGCGAACATCCCGAGGACCCGGCCGGTGAAACCGCCCGCGACCTCCGTGGACAGGTACTTCCCGTCGAGCGACGTGAGTGCGACGAAGGAGCCGTCCGGTTCCTCGATGCCCAGGGTGACGGTATCGGGACCGGTGCGTGCGTCGTTCACTGTCTCGATGGCGGCCACGTCGACGCGCAGGACGACGGGTCCGGGCGGTACCGGCCGGGACGCCACCACGGTACTCAGGGGGCCGATACGGGCACGCACCCGAACCTCGCCCGAGGTGGCCTCGATGTCGTAGTGGTGCTGCTCGTCGAGGCGAACGGCCAAACCGCCACGCCCGTCCGCCACATCGACCAGCGCGCGCACCCGGCAGGAGGCGTGCTGCTGCCGGCGGCCGACGAACGTCACATCGGTGTCGCCCAGGGAGGCGCCGCGGGCGCGCAGGGTGAGCCAGTCGGGCCGTTCCTTGGTGGTGCAGTCCTCAGCGGGTCGATGGCGCAGCGAGACCCAGTGCGGGGCGAGTTCGCCCCGGTCGAAGTCGTCCTGGAGGGGCGTGCCGGGGCCCGGTTGGAGCGGCCATGGGGGTGTGGAGGCCTCGAGAGACAACTCGCCGACGACCGGCCAGCCGTCCGCCCACTCGACCGGCACCAGGAACGTCTCCCGGCCCAGGACGTGCCAGCCGGGGGTGCCGCCGCCCGGCCGCACCCCGAGCAGCACCATCCACCAAGAACCATCGGGCCCCTGGACGAGATCCGCGTGGCCGGTGTTCTGGATGGGGTCATCGGTGCCGCGGTGGGTGAGGATCGGGTTGGCCGGGCAGGGTTCGAACGGGCCCTCGGGCGTGCGGCCACGGGCGATAGACACGCCGTGGCAGCGCTCGGTACCGCCCTCGGCGATCATGAGGTACCAGTAGTCGCCGATGTGGTAGAGGTGTGGGGCCTCCGGCGCCTTGGCGCCGGGCGAACCGGACCACACCTTGCGGTGGGGGCCGAAGGTCTCCCCGGTGTACGGGTCGAGGCGGACCTGTCCCACACCGGCCACGGTGCACCAGCAGTTGCCGTGCTCGTCCCAGGCGAGGTCCGGATCGATGCCCGCGACTCCGGGCAGCGGAACCGGGTCGGACCAGGGGCCCGCCGGATCGGTGGCCGTGAACAGCATGTTGCCGTCACTGCTGACGTTCGTGACGATCAGCCAGAACCGGCCGTCGTGGTGGCGCAGGGTGGGTGCGTAAATCCCTCCCGAGGAGGGCGAGTCCAGCGGCAGGCGCAGCTGACTGGGACGGTCCAGCGCGTTGCCGATCTGCGTCCAGTGCACCAGGTCCCGGCTGTGGAAGACGGGCACGCCGGGGAAGTACTCGAAGCTGGAGCACGCGAGGTAGTAGTCCTCACCGACCCGGCAGATGCTCGGATCGGGGTGAAAGCCGGGGATCACGGGGTTGTTGAAGGTGGTGGTGCCCGTCTCGGGCAAGCTCGACACCCTGATCGAGTCCTTTCACTGGTTCACGGGCCTTTCACCGACCGCCGGTTCAGCGGGCCGGGCGGAGTTGCAGGACCACGATCGAGTAGGCCGGCACGGTCTGCCGGGTGGCGCTGCCGGTGGTGGCGGAGCCGATCGACGTGGCGTTCTTGCGGTACGAGTACACCGTCGGCGTGGCCGACGAGGTGGTGAACCCGCCGTAGGTGACCGGTTCGTCGTTGGCCGGGTCCTTGTTGATGAGCAGGACGTTCATGTCACCGTTCGCCCGACGCGCGGCATGCGCGGACACCGACGATGTCGAACTGGCGGCCCGGACCAGCCGGTCGCCCGGTGCGCCCAGCCAGGTGATCATCTGGACGCCGTAGTAGGGCGGGAAGGGCGTGTTCAGCGGCGGCTCGCAGGAGGCTCCGCTGGAGAGGATTCCTCCGTCGTCGTATTCGCCGGCGCCCTCCACCGTGGTCACGGGGCTGCAGTCGGCGCCGTTGTGGAGGTTCCACCAGGCGTGGCCGAGGGCCGCATGCCGAGCCACTGCTCGGCGTTCCAGGCGTGGAACCGCTCTACTTCTGTGAACCTCAGCTTCGCCGCGAGCCGCATCGAGGCGGCGTTGGCGGTCTGGGTGGTGAGCACGACCGGCTCGCCGGGGAGGACGCCGTCGAACCAGTCGAGTGCCGCGGCACACGCCTCGGCGGCGTACCCGAATCCCCAGGCTCGTGGCAGGAACAAGTAGCCGAGATCAACCCTGCCCTCGGCAGCCGGGGGCTGGTGCTCCGGTGCTCTCCTGAGCAGAATCTGGCCGATCATCGACCCCTCGAGATCAACGACAAAGCTCCCGGGCCACCGCTCGGGCACCTCGGGCATCTCGCGCTCAAGCTCGTCACGCGGGCGGGGGCCGCCGAGGTAGGTGTGCACCTGTGGCGAGGCGAGCACCTCGATGAAGGCCGCACGATCCCGGGCCTCCGGCTCACGTAGCACGAGCCTTTCGGTCCTGATCGGGGCAGGTGGCCAGGCGACGGGTCCGAGGTCGGTCATACCGGCCAGCCAATCAGCAGGCTCAGCAGTGATCAAGACTCGCGGACCGATCAAGCCACCGTGAGCGAGCAGGAGGGCGGTGGGCCGTCCTCCCGTGCGCGGCATCGGGCATTGTCAGTGCCGGCGTGCAGGATGACGGGCATGACAACACCAGCAGCTGTCATCACGGATTCCGCCGCCTACGCGCAGGCGGTCGAGGACGCGGTGAAGGCGTCCGCCGCCAGCTACACGGGCGGCACGTCCGTGCTGGACGACGACGCCTATGACCGGCTGGTACGCGGCATCGCCGCGTGGGAGGCGGACCATCCCGACCAGGTGCTGCCGGACTCGCCGACGGGGAAAGTCGCCGGCAGCGCGGTGGAAGGCGATGTCCCGCACACGGTGGCCATGCTGAGCTTGGACAACGTGTTCTCACCGGAGGAGTTCACGGCCTGAACCGCCTCCCTCGCCCGGAGGATCGGACACGAGGTCGAGCGGTTCAGTGTGGAGCCGAAGCTGGACGGTCTCGCGGTCGCCGCCCGCTACACGGGCGGCCGCCTGAGACAGCTGATCACCCGCGCGGACGGGACGGCCGGGGAAGACCTCTCGCACACGTTATGGACAGGGTTTGGCCCTGTCCATTGTCCGAGACCGGGCTCCCCCACATGGAAGGTTCCGCGCTCCTGCGGGCCTGGTTCTCTTCGCCCTGGTTCGCACATCCGCACGCTGTTGAACAGCACGACCACGTCAAACGTCACCGGCAGGGGGCCGGGAGTCACTGCGGTAGCTGAGTTGTTATGCGCCGGTCGTCGAGCCGGGGCGGACGATCATCAGGACCACCACGATCAGCCAGGTGAGGGCGATCAGGCCGGTGATCATCGACAGGCGAGGCAGCCGGACGATCAGTGACTGTGCGGAGAGCAACGCCTGTTCGGGCTTGTCGAGCTGGATGGCCACGTCGTCCTGGATGCCGAGCACCGCGATGCCCAGCAGGATTGCGGCAACGCCTGTCAGTGCCATGGAGGCGATGAGCCAGGCGCCGCCCATCACAACCATCATCTCGGCGGTGCCGACACCGAAGATCGGGACGGCGATGCCTGTCACCGAGTAGACCTACAGATCTGGTGCAGCAGCTCTTGTTGGACGGTCCGCTGCTGTGCTCGTGGCGGGTGCCGGCGTTGGCGGCGGCATACGCCGCGCCCCTCGACCGGCTCGCGCTACGCGCCCGGCTCTTGCGATCGTGGCTCTGAGGCGCCCGGCCGCTCCTGACGGACCATGGCGTCCACACGAACCGCGTATCACGAGGAGCTCGCCGCGCCTGAATGATCAGGTTGAGGACGGCTTCAAGATTCCGTGACCCCCGCAACGGCATCGAGCTCCCGCAGTTGCTTCTGGAGGGACTCACGGATGGTCGTCAACGCCTCTACCCCCACAGCGAGTCGTACGGGCGGATTTGCCGCATCCGCAGCAAACAGGATGGCCTCCACGACATCCTGCGGGTCCCCGACGGCATCCGGTCCGAGCTGGCCAATTTTCGCCAACTGAGTGCCGACGGAGGGAGCATAGACCTCGCTGGGAGCCTCCACTACGGCGTTGGAGATGAACCCCGTACCGTAGGTACCGGGCTGGATGGCTGTAGACGTGACGCCTGTCGGAGCGAGCTCCAGGGCCAGAGCCTCGGAAATAAGTTCAAGGGCGCCCTTGCTCGCGGAGTAGAGTCCCGATCCGGGCCAGGCGTACGCACCCAGCTCCGAGGAAAGGTTGATGATGCGACCTCGGCGGGATCGCAAGGAGGGCAGGACAGCGCGGATGATAGCCAGCGGGCCGAAGACGTGCGTCTCGAATACCGCGCGAGCGGTGTCCTCAGAAATCTGCTCGACGGCGCCGAAGACACCGTAGCCGGCATTGTTGACCAGCACGTCGACGCCTCCAGCGGTCTCGACCGCGGCAACAATTGCTGCGATGCCCTCGGGGGTCGTCACGTCGGCGGTCACGGTGCCGATCCGGGAGTTTTGTTCAGCCAGCTCGTTGAGAGCGTCGCTCCGACGACCGGTGGCAATGACATGGTCACCGCGATGAGCCACGGTCTCGGCGAGCTGACGACCGAATCCGGATGACGCACCGGTAATCAGCCAGGTCTTTGCACTCATGGGTTCAACTCCTGCAGCGTGTAATTGATCGGGCAATTCGGAGGGCGACGTCTTGGTCGATTTGCCGGTTTGCTGTATGTACGGCGGTCACGCAAGCGGACAACGAGATCAGGAGGGGCACCGGCTGCCTGCTTGTCCGGCTTCGCCAAACACCTGCAGCGGGTGCAGAGCATGATCCGGGCCGCCGAAATGCGGACGGGTTGCAGTGGGTGCGCGGCGACCGCGGGGGCCGCGCACCGCCGCCGGGCAAGCGCCCTGCCACCGCGACGACTCGGCCAGTACGGATGCTGGTCCCATCAAAGATGGCTGCTTGCACCATGCGGGCACGGACTGGAGGCCACGACGCTTCGGGTGCCGCGGTCCCAGCCTGTACCGGACCTACGCCTCGGTCGTGGTCTCCGACGCCCCCCGCGGCTTGGTGCCGTGCTGATGGTGGACGCCACTGTGACGTTCGGTCTCGGGAGGACCACCCATCATGCGGAGCATGGTCCGTCCACCGGTGTGCCAGAAGCGCGCGAGGAGCACGGCGGCGAGGAGGAGGAAGGCGATGTTGAGCCAGGTGGTGTAATTCCAGCTGATGCCTTCCGCGGGTAGCTTCGCGTCGTCCTGACGGGGAATCAGACTGAGGCCCGCGAAGACGAGTTCCACGACATAACCGGCGACGACCATCGCGAAGTAGAAGGTGGCGAAGATAAATGCCGCCGTCCTGGCGCCGTAGTACTTACGGTAGATGTTGATGATCGGCAGGATCAGCAGGTCGGCGAAGATGAACGCCACGACGCCGCCGAAGCTGATGCCTCCCTTCCACAGCACCACTGCCAACGGCACATTGCCGATGGAGCACACGAACGAGGCGACTGCCACGAGGGGCCCGATCACAGGCCCCCACAGTTTGGCCTCCAGGGGGTGCCCGTCGAAGAAGAATGTGCGCCAGAAGGAGTCCGGCACCCAGGCGGCGATGGCGCCGGCGATGAGCAGGCCGACGACCACGTCACGCAGGATCGCCGCCCACTCCATGGCGAAGACGTGGCTGGTGGAGGTGAATCCCTCACGGGAGAACAACCGGCCGGCGAAGGAGCCTTCGCGCTGGCTGGACATGTCCATCGCAGCATGTCCCTCCATGGATCCGGCGAGTCCTCTTTCGGCCTGTTCGCGCGCCTGACGCAGGAGACGCTCGCGGAGGAACAGCCGGAAGAGGACCGCCAGAACGATGATCATGACGGGTCCGCCGATGAACTCCGCGGCGGTGAACTGCCAGCCCATCAGCAGCGCGAGGACCACGCCGAGTTCGACGACGAGGTTGGTGGACGCGATCTCGAAGGCCATGGCGGCGGTGAAGTTCGCGCCCTTGCGGAACAGCGAGCGGGCCAGTGCCACTGCGGCGTACGAACAGGACGAGGACGCCGCGCCCAGGGCCGCGGCGAGGACGAGGGTCCGGGGCTGGTCGTCGCCGAGCAGGGAGACGACGGTGCCCTTGCGCACCACGGCCTGGACGACAGCGGACAGCGCGAACCCCAGGATCAGGGCCCAGGTGATGTCCCAGGTCATTGAGCCTGCGATCGACAGCGCATGCAGTAGCGCGTGCATCCGTGAACCGTCCCTCCCGTTACTGCGGGCACGTCATTACGGAGGTCAGGAGCGGATGAACTCCAGCAGATCCGCGTTGATCGTTGATGCCTCGGTGGTCGGCATGCCGTGCGGGAAGCCCGGATAAACCTTGAGAATCCCGTTGGGCAGCAACTTGGACGACAGGTGCGCCGAGTCATCGATGGGCACGATCTGGTCGTCGTCGCCGTGCATGACGAGGACGGGCACCGTGATCTTCGTGAGATCGTCGGTGAAGTCCGTCTGAGAGAAGGCCACGATGCCGTCATAGTGGGCCTTGGCGCCGCCCATCATGCCCTGGCGCCACCAGTTGTCGACGATCGCCTCGTCGAACTCGCGGCCCGGACGGTTGAACCCGTAGAACGGGCCGGCCGCCAGCGCGCGGTAGAAGACTGAGCGGTTCGCCGCGAGCTGCGCTTGCAGGTCGTCGAAGACCGACTTGGGCAACCCGCCGGGGTTGGCGTCGGTCTGGACCATCAGCGGAGGAACTGCTCCGATCAGCGCGGCCTTGGCAGCCCGGTCCTGGCCGTGTCGGGCGAGGTAGTGAGCCACCTCACCACCGCCGGTGGAGTGGCCGACGAACACGGCGTCGCGCAGGTCGAGATGGTCGACCACCGCGGCCAGATCGTCTGCGTAGTGGTCCATGTCGTGACCGCTGTCGGTCTGGGTGGAGCGGCCGTGGCCGCGGCGGTCGGCGGCGACCACCCGAAAGCCCTCGTTGAGGAAGAACAGCAGTTGGGGGTCCCAGTCGTCCGACGAGAGCGGCCAGCCGTGGCAGAACACGATGGGCCGGCCGGAGCCCCAGTCCTTGTAGTGGATGTCGAGGCCGTCGGAGGTGGTGATGGAGGGCATGCTCGCTTCTCCCTGTCCGTTCGCAGCGATGACAACATGACAGACGCCGTCGATCTGATCGGTCTTTGAGTGCGCTCGTGCGGCTCGCCACGTTGCCGTTCACCGTGACAAGCACTTTCGAACACCTTGTCAGTCCCGTGCGGCGCGGCGGGAGCTGGCGCCCCCTGCTGTGCACGGCACGCACAGCAGGGTTCACTTCTCGCACAGTGCGCTGCGCGGGCCGGCACCTAGCATGTGACACCACAGCGACCGTCGGCCTCGCATACCCGGCCGGGCACACGGTGTTGTGCCTTCACCCGGATGTGCCGACCTCGCAGCCGCCCACGCAAGGCGCGCGGGGTAGGCGAGACGGCAGCCCATAGGTCGATGAACCGCCACAGATCGACATTCCCTGCTGGTGCGCGCTGCGCTCTGGCCTCACCAAGGAGTGATGACCCTCATG
This sequence comes from Streptomyces sp. NPDC002144, assembly GCF_053593695.1. Lineage (NCBI taxonomy): Bacteria > Bacillati > Actinomycetota > Actinomycetes > Kitasatosporales > Streptomycetaceae > Streptomyces > Streptomyces sp. NPDC002144. The sequence continues at coordinate 9,555 of NZ_JBSFDB010000074.1, read as the reverse complement.
ACTGTTGCGGGTATGAAGGGCTTTCGCCTGGCGACGCAAGATCTGCTTCTCGTGGCCGGCACTCTCGACGACGTCGACTGGAACCAGCCCAGCGGTGCAGAGGGCTGGCGAGTCAAGGACGTGTTCTCGCACGCTGGACAGCTCATCTCGCTGCTGGTGTCCGCCGTGCAGGGGACGTTGCGGTATCCGGATCCGCCGCTCGGGATCGAGCAGCTCAACGAGGTGCTGGTCGGAGCCGCCAGGGAGCAGACGCCCGATGCGACCGTCGACTTCCTTCGAGTCCAGTCGGAGCTTGCCTTCCCCGTGTTCGACAGCCTCCAGGACGAGCCGCTGGCATCGTCCACCGCACAGTTGCTCGACCTCGGCGTCTATGAGCTGCACGCCATACCGGACATGTTCTCCTTCGATTTCGCGACCCATCTGCGCTTCGACCTGCTCGGTCCCCGCGGGCCGCTGGACGCCGATGTGCCGCCCATGGATGAGGACCGAATGGAGCCCTCCGTCCACTGGCTGCTGGGCGGCATTCCGAAGATGCAGCCCGACCTGCACCGCTCGCTCCTCGCGCCGTTGGCACTGGTTCTGACGGGCCCGGCGTCGACCCATGTCGTCCTTCACCGCGTCGGGGACACGATCCTCGTCGAGGACCCCGCCATCGCACCGGCCCCGGTGGCTCAGGTGACTTCGTCCACGCTCGATTTCCTCGCCTGGTCGACCACCCGTATCCCCTGGCGTGAGGGGACCGAAGTGATCGGCGATACCTCCGCCGCCGCCGCTTTCCTCGACAAGCTGAACCTGATCTGAAGCCCTGGCTCTGCCTTTGAGGTGTCGCCCACGACGGCCCGTTGGTCCACTGACGGTCCGTTCAGCGCTTTTGCCATTCGCTGGGGGACATGCCGTATGCGGCTCGGAAAGCCCGGCTGAAACTGGACAGATCGGAGAAACCGTGGCGTCGTGCGACAGCACCGATGGCTACGGCGTCGTCGTCAGCGAGGGCCTGCCTGCACGCTTCGAGGCGGCGGGTGCGGATCCAGCCCGCGAGACTGATGTCGCTTCTGGCAAGCACCTTGTACAGGTAGCGCACCGAGATGTGGTGCGCGGCTGCGATCTGCTCAGCAGACAGGCCGGGGTCGTGGAGGTGCCGACGGGCGTATTCAAGGATGCGCATCTGCAAGGTGGCGGCCATGGGCTCGGCGGCCAACTCGTCGGCCCGCAGATGGATCGCGATCACGGCGCGGATGAGTTCGATGCTCGGCTGACCGACGAGGTCGGCGTTCACCGCAGTAGTCAGGGCGGGATCGGCGGCCAGTCGGCGCAAATAGTCGTGGGTCAGTGAGACCACCGGGTGCCCCGGACCCAGCTTGACCGCGCACGCCGCGCGGATCATGTCGTGCGGCATCGCCAGCGCCGAATGCGGCACACGGAAGAAGTTGCCGGTCATGCCGCTGTCGTTCAGCAGTGTGTAGGGGGATGTGGAGTCGTACATGACCAGTTCGCCGGGCCCGAGCACCGCTTCCCGGTCGTGTTGGACAACCATGCTCGACCCGGAGAGCTGCACATTGATGAAAATGCTCGGTTCCATCGAGTCACGGGCCAAGGCGGCGGTGCGTTCCACCCGCAGGGCGGTGGTCCGTCCCGAGCAGATGGTCAGGTCACCCAGGTCCGTGACGACGCCATGCGCGGCCACCGACCGGCGATGCCCGGGCCAGTGCAGTTCGATCGGCACCATCGTCGCGCCGAGCGCCTCGTGGACGAACTCGGCACGATCACGCTCTTCGACCTCATCGGTGTTCAGAATGAAAGGCATTGCGTCGACCTTTCGACCGCCACGCTGGAAACGTACCCGTACTGACCAGGCGCGGCACGGAACTCGCGCCTCTTCACCGGTCGTTGTGACTGACTGCGGCACCCAGGTCCCGCCGGGCCGACACCCGACTTTCGGGGGCGATCTGGCCGCTCAGGATCCTGGGACGAGCAGGCATCGCGGATGTGCACCGCCGGAGACGGTGTCATCGCGGACCGGCTCGGACCTGCCAGGAGTCATCGGCCAGTGGCCAAGACCGTGTCGGGTCCGCGCTGCACGGCGAACGATTCGATGTAGGCCAGGGCCCCGTCCAGTGCGTCACGCAGGGGGGTCGACTCGCCGGCCGCCTGGTCCAGCAGTGCTCCGCCCTGGAAGGCGGCGGTGAGCAGGTGGGCGAGCGCGGCCGGGTCGGCCTCCGGCCGCAGTTCGCCGCGCTCGCGCATCTTCCCCAGGCCGCGCTCGAACAGCTCCTGCCATCGCTCGAAGCCGTCGGCGACGGCGGCGCGGTGGGCGGGCTCGCTCTTGACGACCTCGGCAGCCAGAGAGCCGAAGATGCAGCCGCCGCGCACCATGTCCTGTGAGGCGACGTACCTGTCGGCCCACCGGCGCAGGGCGGCGAAGCTGTCCAGCTCGCCCAGCTCGGGTGCCTGGTGGCGGGCGACGATACTGTCGGCCTGCCAGGCGAGCACCGCGCCCACCAGCGACTCCTTGGTCGGGAAGTGGCGCGTCAGCTGCGAGCCGCTGACCCCTGCGGCCGCGCGGATCTGCTCGTTGTTGGTGTTCTGCGCGCCGTGTTCGTAGATCAGCTCGGCGGCCGCCCTGACGATGCGTTCGCGTGTGGCCAGGCCCTTGGCGGTCAGCTTCCGGGCCGGCGCTTGGCGGGTGGTGGTCATGCTCGCCATCATACCGCAAAAGGGGCTTGACAGCCCATTCTGCGAGGTGTTCTCTGGAGGCAGGCCCAAAAGGGCCTGCAAGCCCACTTTTTCTGGGAGGCGGACGGGATGTCCACACAGGCGGCACCGCAGACCGTCGCGACGACACGGCGCCTCGACCCGGCGTCGGCCGCTTTGGCCGCAACCGAGTCGGGTCACCCGCGCCGCTGGAGCATCATGGCGGTGCTGGGTGCCGTCGCCTTCATGGCGCAGCTCGACTTCTTCGTCGTCAACGTCGCCCTCGACGGGATCGGACGGTCGTTCCCGGGCGCAGGTATCGCGAGCGTGTCGTGGGTCCTGTCGGCCTACGCGATCGTTTTCGCGGCCGTGCTCGTGCCGGCCGGCCGGATCGCGGACCAGTGGGGACGCAGGAGGACGCTGCTGGCCGGGGTGGCGCTGTTCACCCTCACCTCCGCCGTCGCGGCCGCCGCGCCGAGTCTCGGGGTGCTGGTCGCTGCCCGCGCCTTCCAGGCCGTCGGCGCGGCGATGATCGTGCCCACCTCGCTCGGCCTGCTCTACCCCAGCTTCCCCAAGCGCCAGCACACCCTCGTGGTCGGCCTGTGGGCCGGCGTTGGCGCGATCGCGGCCTCGGCCGGCCCGCCGGTCGGGGGACTGCTCGTCACCCTCGACTGGCGGTGGATCTTCCTGATCAATGTTCCCGTCGGCATCGCCACCCTCGTCGCCGGCGCGCTGCTGCTGCCCGAGGTGCGCCAGCCCAAGGGCGCCGCCCTGCCGGACCCGGCTTCCGCCCTGGCACTGCTGCTGGCCGTGAGCCTGCTGGTGCTCGCCACCGTCCAGGGGCCTGGATGGGGCTGGACCGACATCCGCACCGTGGCCCTGTTCGCCGCTGCTGTCCTGGCCGCTGCCGCCACCGTCGAGCGGACCCTGCGCGCCACGGCGCCGGTGATCGAGAAGCAGCTGTTCGCCGGCAGGGCGTTCACCGCCGCCGCCATCGCCCTGTTCCTGTTCTACGTCGGCTTCGCCATCGTCCTGCTCAGCACCGCTGTGTTCCTGCAGGAGGTCTGGCACTTCAGCCCGCTGCGCGCAGGTGTCTCCCTCGCCCCAGCCCCCCTTGCATCGATCGCCTTCGCAATGAACGCGGGCCCCATCCAGAGCCGCTTCGGCCGCACCGTCCCCGCCGTGACCGGCACGCTGGCCATGGCACTCGCCGCCGGCTACTGGCTCACAAACGTGCAGACCACTCCCGACTACTGGGGCGCCATGTTCCCGGGCCTGATCCTGGTCGGCCTGGCAGGCGGTCTGACCCAGCCGCCGCTGTTCGCCGCCGCCGGCACCCTCGCCCCCGAACGCGCCACCACCGGCAGCGCCGTACTCAACATGAGCCGTCAGATCGGCAGCGCCGTGGGCGTGGCCCTGCTCGTCGCCCTCACCCACCACGCCACGGCCACCGGGTTCGGCCACGCCTGGTCGGTTCAGGCCGGCGCAGGAATCGCCGCGACCACCGCGCTGCTCGTCCTCCGCCCCCGCCACACATCCTGACCAGCCGCCACGGCACTCGAGTCGGGCCCGCACACCAGAGCCTCCTGCTGAGCAGGTATCGCACCGCCTCACTCATCTCGTGCGGCACCCGCCAGCAGGACTGACCCGGAGTTCCCCCAACTCCCCCTCAAAAACGGAGATCACCATCATGGAACGCAACCTCCTCGTGATCGGGGCCACCGGCAAGACCGGCCGCCACACCACCGAACTCCTGCTCCAGCGCGGCCACCGCGTCCGCGCACTCGTCCGCGCCCTCGACGCACGCGCCGAACGGCTCGCCGCCCTCGGAGCAGACGTCGTGGAAGGCGACGTCCTCGACCTCGACTCCCTGGCCCGGGCGACGAAGGGCATCGACGCCCTGTACTTCACCTATCCGATCCGCCCCGGCCTCATGGACGCCACCGTCAACGTGGCCCAGGCCGCGGAGGAGAACGGGGTCCAGGCGATCGTGAACATGTCGCAGGTCTCCGCCCGCCGCAACACCGCCAGCAACGCGGCACGCCAGCACTGGGTCGCCGAACGCGTCCTGGACCACGCACCGGTCCCGGTCACCCACATCCGCCCGACCTTCTTCGCCCAGTGGCTGATCGACACCTGGGCCGACGGGACCGGCGAACTGCGCCTGCCGTTCGCCGACGGACGCCACGCCCCCATCGCCGAAAGCGACCAGGCCAAGGTCATCGCCGCCATCCTCGAAGACCCCGCCCCGCACGCCGGCCAGATCTACCCGCTCTACGGAGCCGAGGAGCTCAACCACTACGAGATCGCCGAGAAGATGTCGAAGGCGCTGGACCGGAAGGTCACCTATGTGCCCATCGAACTCGACGAGTTCGCCGCCATCCTGCGCGGGCGCGGCGCGCCGGACCACCTGATCCAGCACCTGCTCGCCGTGGCCGTCGACTACCGCAACGGCGTCTTCGCCGGCACCAACGACCTGGTGAAGACCATCGGCGGCAGCGATCCCCTCGACGTCGAGACCTTCGTCGCCCACAACCGGGCCGCCTTCGACCTGACCGCTGCCTGACCACTGCCTGAACACTGCCTGAACACTGGAGAAGACAATGAGCGTTTGGTTCGCCACCGGATCGTCCCGGGGCTTCGGCCTGGAGATCACCCGTGCCGCCCTCGCCGCCGGCCACCAGGTGGTCGCAACTGCGAGGAAAGCCGAAACCGTCCGCCAGCAGCTTCCCGACGCCAGCGACGCGCTGCTCACCGTGCCGCTGGACGTCACCGACCCGCAGAGCATCCAGACGGCTGTCGACGCGACGGTCGAGCGGTTCGGGCGGATCGACGTCCTGGTCAACAACGCGGGCACCGGACTGCTCGCCGCCGCCGAAGAGTCCGACGACACCGCGGTCCGCGCGGTGTACGAGACCAACGTGTTCGGCCCGCTCGCCGTCCAACGCGCCGTGCTGCCGGTACTTCGGCGCCAGCGCTCCGGCCACGTGATCAACATCAGCTCCATCGTGGGCTTCGCCACCGCGCCGGGCTGGGGCATCTACGCCTCCACGAAGTTCGCCGTCGAAGGCTTCACCGAGACCCTCCACACCGAACTGGCACCCCTGGGCATCCACGTGACACTCGTCGAACCGGGCTTCTTCCGCACCGACTTCCTCGACCCCGCCAGCCTGCACACCGGCCCCGACACCATCGACGACTACACACCCACCGCGGGCGCCATGCGTACCGCCGCCGCGAGCCTGAACCACGCCCAGCCCGGTGACCCGGTCAAAGCAGCGCGCGCCATCGTCGAGATGACGGACGCCCCTGAACCACCCCTGCGCCTCCCGCTCGGAGCCGACACCCTGCAAGCCTTCGACACCAAGCTCGACACCTTCCGCAAGGAGATGGACGCCTGGCGGCAGGTCGCCCTCTCCACAGATCACGACTAGGACGACACCGCCGGATCGGCCTTTCCAGCACCACGGTGCGATGCCCTGCAGAATCATCGATCGCGCCTGGACCATCCATGACCTGAAGGACGTCCGTCACCGTGACCGCACCACAGTCCGCTGTAGCACGCCATTACCGGCAAGGCGACCTGCGTCGGAAGAGCGACGAAGAGCTCGACCGCCTCTACCCGGGACACACCACGCTCACCACCGACGACCTTCATGCCGTGGACGAGTTCCACACCGGCGGCCACGCGGCCACGCGAGAGCTTACTGAACACCTGGAGCTGAAAGCGGGCCTGCGTGTCCTTGACGTCGGGAGCGGCCTGGGCGGTCCGGCCCGCCACCTGGTCCAGCACGCGGGCGCCGACGTCACCGGCGTCGACCTCACCGAGGAGTACCTCGACGTCGCCCGCTGGCTCACCGACCTTGTGGGCCTCACGGGCCGGGCCCGGTTGCAGCAAGGTGACGTGACCGAACTGCCCTTTCCCCAGGCGAGCTTCGACCGGGCCTGGATGCTGCACGTGGGCATGAACATCGAGGACAAAGCCCGCCTGTTCACCGAGATCAGCCGCGTCCTGACCAGCAAGGGCCTCTTCATCGTCTACGAGGTCATGCTCCTCGGCGATCCCGCCCTCGTCCGCTACCCACTGCCGTGGGCCTCGGAGCCCGAACACAGCTTCCTGGCCCGCCCCGAGGAGTATCGGTCACTGCTCCACAAGGCCGGTTTCGAGATCGTCGACGAGCACGATCACCGCTTGCAAGCCGTCCAGTTGCTTCGTAACGCGGGCGGCGCGCACCACCCGACCAGCACGCCGCACAACCCTGCGAGCGGGGACACTCCTCCGGCCCCGATCGGCGTGGCCATGGGCAGCGAAATGCATCGACCAAGATCGCAAAGGGTGCTTCAGAACATCGAGGAAGATCTCCTTGCTCCGACCGAGCTGACCTGCCGTCTCCGCTGACGTTACGCAGACCGCACCTGGACGGGTGTCTACCGCACCTTCGTCCGTTGGTCCTTGAGCCGTCGTACGGTTCAAGGACCAACGGATTCACGTATCGCCCGCGGCCTTGGGCCAGCTGCCCCATCGACGAATACTCACACCACAGGTAGGGACAGACCCTCGTGCGATGGCAGTACGCCTCCGGTCGGCCACCCGCCGCGCATTCACGGCACCGGCAGCAGTGGCCGGATGCCCGCACGTTCTTCGTCCGTCATGCCTGTCGGGTAGCGCGGACGCCGGGCGGGCGCGCAGGGCCGGTTCACCGTTCGATGGGCAGCTCCGGTTCCGGGCTTGGCCAGTGGTTGGGGGGCAGGAGGATCCGGATCCAGGAGTCGCGGAGCCGGGCGCCGAATTGTTCGGGGCTCCATCCTCTGTCGTGGACCAGCAGCACCCAGTACTCCGGGGCGTTCATGCTCCACACCGTGTCGGCGACCTCGTCGTCGGTGAGGTCTGGGCGCAGCTCGCCGGTGGCGCGCAAGTCCGCGGCGAAGTCCCGCATGTTGCGAGCTCGGCGTTCGGCGATCCGCGACCACAGGGTGGAGCATTCGGCATCGGTCGCCGCGGCGTCCCGCAGAGCCAGGAACACGGGGGCAAGCCGCTGCTGGAGTTCCGTGACCGCTGCGGCATAGATCTCGATCTTTTCGGCAGCGGTACGCGCGGCGCGGATGCGCAGGACGTAATCGCGCCGGCTGGCCTCGACCGGGTGGTCCGTGCCGGACAGGGAGGTCTCGACCAGTTCGCGCAGCAGGGCCGGCTTCCGTCCGACGGCGGCGTACACAGTGTCCACCGCCACGTCGGCCCGCCGGGCGATCTGGGCGACCGTAGTCGCGGCATAGCCCTGCTCTACGAAGAGTTCGCGGGCGGCGTCCAGTACAGCGCGGCGCGTGACGGCTGCCTGCTCGGCGCGGCGTGGTGCGTGGTAGCCACGTTTGCCGCCCTTGACCTGATCTTTCATGGACCGTACGTTACCAATATTCGTCCGAATGCCATTCGGATCAATTCTTGCGGGAGGCTGCCGTGGTCTACGCCTACATCCAGGACGTTCCGATCGGCGAGGAGCTGTACCAGCGGATCATCGACCTGCTGGGACCCGAGCCGCTGGACGGTTCACTGCTCCACCTGTGCGTGCGCCGCCCGGACGGCGGACTGCGCTACATCGACGTGTGGGAGTCCAAGGAACAGTGCGGCCGCGCGTTCGACGAGCGGATCCACCCTGCTGTGGACGCGGCCTTCGGCGGCTCGCGCCCCGACGGCGAGCCCGAGGTGCGCCACTTGGACGTCGTCCACGCAAGCGGCGCGCTGCTCAAAGACAACCCGATCACCTGACATTGCCTCAGGCGGCCAGTGGACGGTCTGCCGAATCACGCGCCCTGCCATCCAGGATGAGTCGCCCGGCTCACCAGGGCGTGGTCGCGCCGTGGCGGAAGTGTCACCCCTCGGGACGCCCAGGCTGTCGGTCGACGAGCGCCCATGCACCTGAGGAATCCACTCCGGACTCGATGTATGCAGCGACATCGCACCGCACCGCCCTGGTCGCTTTCCGACACCACTAGACTCCCGGTCTGCGCTACGAGCCTTCGGTTGGCGTCGATGCAGAGAGTAGGCAGAGGAAGCACCATGAGCGACAACGCCGCCGCTCGGCGTCGGGGTCACTACGCCACCACACGGGCCAGGCGGGACATCGCCGCACGTGCGGGCACCACGCACGCCGCGCTCCTGCGCCACTTCGATGGAGCCATTCATGCGGATCGTCATCACTCCCGCCGAGAGCGCATAGCCCGGCATCCGTTCGCCTGAAGGAATCAGGCACCGCCGTACGGACCGCCTAAGGGGAAGCGCGGCCACGGCGCGAGGGATCTCCTGCCGGAGCCGGTCCATGCCGAAGCCGGGGCTCAGCACCATGCGCCGCAGCTGGGGCATGGCGACGCTCCAGCTCGCCAGGGTGAGGGTGAAGAACTGTGGTGTGACGCGGCCGGGCTCGCCGCGCTCGTGCTGACGGCCGGCGCGCTCGTCGGCGCAGCCGGGATCGCGGCTCGGGCCGCCGGACTGCTGCTGATCGACATGGCAGTGCAGTGCCGACAGGTCGCCACGGGCCCGCATCTTCGCCCTGCGCCTGGAGATTCACAGCCGCCTCAACACCGGCTGCATGACCCGACCCTACGGGGGCCGGGGGCTGGCTCGGCACCCGCGCCTGCACCCACCCCGGTTGGTGGGCGGTCTGCGCGCTCATCGCACTCGCCGTCGCATCGGCCATGGTCACGTACGTCGTCGCAGGCGGCGGGCATCGCCGGGGCAGTCGCCGTGAACCAGCCATGCTCCGGTCGGGCCTGATCATCGGGATTCCTCCGTGGATACCCCCGCCTTCAGGCGGGGGAGGAAGCGGACTCCTGCGGAGCAGGGCAGGGAAAGCCGATGCGCCGCCAGGG
>NZ_JBSFDB010000073.1:0-28946 GCF_053593695.1 Streptomyces sp. NPDC002144 | reverse complement strand
CACCACCCAAACCCCGCACCCCACCTCTCAACACATCAGCAACACACCAGGCCAACAGCCACCCCGCACACCAACAAACCCCCCACCGAACGACACCATCACCCGCCTCCAACACATCAACCAGGACCTCGACTGCTCACCGGAGACAGAGACCACCCAGCTCATCAACCACCTGCTGGGCGCCACGCGCGACGGGACACGAAACCGATGACCCCATCCCCCGCCCCTCGCACGTCCCTCCCTCACCGGCACGCCCGCCATGACGCGCGCCATCCGCGGGCGCAGCCCCCCGAAGACCCGCGCCGCACAGGCGACCACAACAGAGCAGGCCCCACCCCACACAGCCCGGCACCATCCCAGACCGCCCTCCCGCCAGGACAGGCCACGCCCCAGATCCAGTTGCTTCGCATCCACCGCGTCCTCATCGGAGCGATCGCGTGCGGCACCATGATCATCGCCGGCATCGGCTTCGCCGGCTCCTACACAGCCCTCCGCGACCTGGCCATCCGACAAGGCTTCGGCACCTTCGCCTACCTCTTCCCCATCGGCATCGACGCCGGCATCTGCGTCCTGCTCGCCCTCGACCTCCTCCTCACCTACCTCCGCATCCCCTTCCCACTGCTACGGCCCACCGCCTGGCTGCTGACGGCGGCCACGATCGCCTTCAACGCCGCCACCGCCTGGCCCGACCCACTCGGCGTCGGCATGCACGGCGTCATCCCCCTCCTGTTCATCGTCACCGTGGAGGCCGCCCGGCACGCCATCGGCCGCATCGCCGACCAGCACATGGAGGGCGTGCGCCTGGCCCGCTGGCTGCTGTCCCCCCTCCCGACCCTCCTGCTGTGGCGCCGCATGAAACTGTGGGAGCTGCGCTCCTACCAGCAGGCCATCAAGCTGGAGCAGGAACGTCTCGTCTACCAGGCCCGGCTGCATTCGAGGTTCGGCCGCGCCTGGCGCCGCAAGGCTCCGGTGGAGTCCCTGCTGCCGCTGCGCCTCGCCCGCCACGGCATCACCCTGGCAGACACCGCCCCCGCAGGCCTGACCGCCGCGGACATCGAACCCGAACTCCCGCCCCCGGCCCCACACCCCACCACGCCACCACCACAACAACCCACCCCCGCCCAGCAGCCCACCCCCGAGAAGACCAGCAGCATCCCCACCCCGGCCCCCCGACCCACCCGCAAGCCCGGCGCCGGAGGCGACCCCCGGAAACCGGCCAAGGACCCTCAACAACCCACCCCCCACCTGCAGACCGACCCAGACACCGCACAGTGGACACCACGCTTGCGCGGCCACCACAGCACGCCCCCCGCGGTCAACCCACCGCTAGCGCGCACACCGCCCCAGTCGGAACACCCCACCAACCCCGCCCACCACACAAGCGCCGTCAACGACAGGCACACCCCCTCCAACGCCCGCACGCTGCACCCCAACACGCCAGTCGACGACAGCGACCAGCCCCCCTCGCGCCCCGACTCGACAACCCTCGCCACCCAGGGCGAAGACCACCACCGTCGGCAGCCCGAGAGCACGACGTCAGACCCCTGCAATCCGCAGCAACACGCCCCCACTTCAGGCGCACACGCACACCGCACACCCCCAACCCGCCCCGCCATCACACCAGCAGCACAAGCAGACCGCAGCCCCCGGGCGAAGACCCCCGCAGCCCTCGCCAGGGACACCACCGAGCCACCCGGCCTCACCACCGTCGACCGCTACTACCTCGCCTGGACCACCTACCAAACCCACCACGGCACCGAACCCACCGCCCAACAACTCTCCACATACCTGGCCGCACACGGCCTGCACGGACGCAACCAACAACCCATCAGCCCCGCAAACCTCCGACGGCATTTCCTCCCCTGGCGCATCTACAACCTATGGACCAAACACCGCAAAGAAACCCCAGCCCCCTCCCCCTGAACCGCCCCGTGTCAGGTAGAGACTCGATTCCGTGAAAGGATTGAGTCATGGCACGACCCTCCCGTTACCCGCTTGAGCTGCGCCGTCGCGCGGTGCGCATGGTCGCCGAAGTGCGCGACGACTACCCGAACGAAACGGCCGCCCTGCAGGCGGTGGCGGACAAGCTCGACATCGGTTCCCGTGAGACGCTGCGGAACTGGGTGAAGCAGTACGAGATCGACGCAGGGCAGCGTCCAGGGACGACGACGGAGGAAACCGCCCAGCTCAAAGCGTTGAAGAAGGAGAACGCCGAGCTGAAGCGGGCGAACGAGATCCTGAAGGCCGCGGCGAGTTTCTTCGCGGCCGAGCTCGACCGGCCACACACGCGCTCGTAGCGTTCATCGACGAGCACCGGGACCGCTTCGGCGGGGTCGAGCCGATCTGCAGAACGCTCACCGCACACGACTGCCAGATCGCCCCTTCCACGTACTACGCCCATAAGAAACGCCTCGAAACCCCCTCTGCACGTTCCGTGCGCGATGAGGAGCTCAAGGAGAGGATCCACGAGGTCTACACGGCCAACTACCGTGTCTACGGAGCGAGAAAGATCTGGCGCCAGCTGAACCGGCAGGGGCATGCGGTGGCCCGCTGCACCGTCGAGCGCCTGATGCGTGAGCTCGGCATCCAGGGCGCGGTGCGCGGCAAACGCGTCATCACCACGATCTCCGGCGGGCAGGCTGAGCGGGCCCCCGACCTCGTCGACCGCGACTTCGTCGCCGGAGCCCCGGACCGCTGCTGGGTAGCCGACTTCACGCACGTGAAGACCTTCGCCGGCGTCGTCTATGTCGCGTTCGTCGTGGACACCTTCTCGCGCCGGATCGTGGGCTGGTCGGCCGCCACGGTGAAGGAGACGGTGTTCGTGCTGGACGCCCTGGAGATGGCGATCTGGCAGCGCGATCGGGACCAACGCCCCATCCAGCCAGGCGAGTTGATACATCATTCGGACGCCGGGTCGCAGTACACGAGCTTCCGCCTCGCCGAGCACCTGGACGCCGCGGGTATCGCGGCGAGCATCGGATCCGTCGGCGACGCGTACGACAATGCCCTGATGGAGTCCACGATCGGCCTGTTCAAAACCGAGTTGATCAAGCCTCAGCGGCCCTGGAAGACGCTCTCCCAGGTCGAGTTGGCCACCGCCGAGTGGGTCGACTGGTACAACCACCGCCGACTCCACGGTGAGATAGGGCATATCCCGCCCGTCGAATACGAAGCCAACTACTACACCGAACTCAAGAAATCCCAGGTCATAACCCAGATCTGAGATCTCTACCGAACCCGGGGCGGTTCACCCACCGACATAGCCCGAGAATGCGCCACCCACGGCATCACCGCCCAATACAACAAACCCGTCACCCCCCACCACATCACCAAACTCTCCACCGACTTCGAACGACGCTGGCGAATATTGAACGCACGAAATGCCCACACTCACAGACAAGTGCCGTCCACACCTGGACCCACGGCACCGATACAAGATGACGGAGCCTGGTCATAGGCTGGTGAACATCCACCTTTCCTCGAACGTGAAGCGGCAGCTGCGTAAACAGCGCCCCCACGTATCAACTCAGCACCGATCACGTGCCTTCACCAAGGACCGACGGTCTTCCTCACTGCGCAAGCCGCTACAGACAAGGCCATCAACATGACCCCTGGTGCCAGACGTGATGCGTGCTCGGCGCGAATGCGAGGACGGGGGTTCGGTCCTTGCCCGAAAGCAGGGCACCGCCCCCGCGGGCCTGTTGGTTCAGCCGCTCAGCCCGGTGCGGCCGTCGGGGACTCCGCGTGGATCTGCGTGCCGGTATCCGACAGCAGCTGGCCGCTCCACAGCATCCGAAAGCCTGTGTTACGCCGGAGCGGAAACCTGTCGTGACTATCTCGATTCCGCTCGCGTCGCTCACACGCAACACAATAGGCGCCCAGGTCCTCACCCAGGCGTTCGCCGCCGGCCGGGGCGGGGCCGGCGGCCCCGTGTGCGGCCAGCGTGGACAGGGCGGCGCCGGAGATCGTGAAGAAGGTGCGGCGCTCCATCACGGTTCGTAGTGCCTCTCTCAGAGCGGGTACGAAGCTGTGTGGTCCCAGCGGAACCACGCCGTCAGTCGTGAGCGGCAGCCAGTTCGGTCAATGCCGTGCGGCGTACCTGAGGAAAGGAAGCCGCGTCCTTGCGGAAGCCGCGCAGCCGGGCACCCAACGCCTGTAGTGCTTCGTCTCCTTGCATGCTCACGGTCAAGGCTTGTACTCGGAGTGAGGGATGGCGTCGGCCCATAGGAGGTCTCGCAGGCGCACACATTCGGCCACAGTGACCGGGTCTTCGACGATCTCCGATCCGAGCACTCTGCCCTGGGAGTCGAAGTGGCCCACGGCCAGGAATCGATCGTCGTAAAGCCACCAGTCGTTACCCGCCAGCGGAAAGAGAACGCCCTCTGGCAGCCGGTGCCGGGGAAGCCACCGGATCTCTTCGCCTGCCTCGTGATTGAAGGCAGCGGTGGCGTGCTCCCACTGGATGTAGGGGGTGTGTGGCTCTGTGATGACCCTGACACGCCGGACCGACTTCCCCTCCCCCGTGACACGTCTGATGAGCTGCGTCCACGGCTCCATATAGGAGTAGTCGACGCTCTCGCCGCGCAGCCAGCTCGCAAAAGGGCTGTCCTCGTCCGGAACCGAGTAGTCGTCCCTCAGCTCCAGATGGAATGCGTCCCGTTCGAAACTCTCAAAAAGCTGGTTGCGCTGGATGCTGGAGATCAGCTTCACACACGTCCTCCAGTAAGGCGGCGATCGCGGTCTTGGGAACCCCGACTGACCCCGAGCTCTGGGCCGGATGGAGATTCCGGACTACGAAGCGGTGGTCGCGACACGCCTGACCTCCCAGCAGGCAGTGCCCAATTCGACTGCAGGCGAGAGCTGCAGTCGAACAGTGATGAGACACGCATCGAGTAGGCACACGTTAGACCTCGAAATGTCCGGCGCCCCCCTTGTGTCACCATCTCGTCAACCGAGGGAAACGTCTGCGAAAGATTCCCACTCGTACATCTGGTTGTCTCTGTGGATCACAATCAACTCCACGCTTGAGATGCGGGCTTGCGCTGGTGTGGCATCGATGCCATTGAGGACCTGGCCGATCGGTGCCGCAGAACCGTCTTTGGCGCTGTAAGCGACCGAAATATGCGGAGTGAATCCCTCCGCTTTCTCGGGGACTGCGCCCAAGACGTCACCGATGGCAGCGCGTACGGCATCCCTGACATCCCGGACGGGACCGTCGGGGTGGACGTGGAGGAGAACCGCCTCAGGATCCACTACCGCTGGTCCAATGCGCAGGTCGAAGGCCGGGACGCTCGCCAGTCGTGTACGGGCCACTTCGACGATGGCGTTGACGTCCGATTCCTTGGTCTCGCCCACGAATCCAATGCCCTGCATGGTCAGGTGGAGCCACTGGTCCGGAACGGGAGTGAGGATATCGTCGAAATACGCAAGGGCGGAACGGTACTCTGCAGCAAGCCGGTGCACGTCTTTCTGGCCGTCGAACGTCAGGTGCCAAGTGTAGAAACGGCGCCCCACACTCCAACCCGGCCGCCACCACCAGTGGTTTCGAATGGTCTCGGTTTGATCCGTCATGGTAAGGATCAAATCAGGAGGAGGCCTTGCCTGGCGAGAGTGCGAGGTGCTGCGGCGCAGAGTCCCTACAGAACTCCTCGATAGCCTGCCGTAGGCCGATGGCTGCACTACTGCCTCCGCTAGGCCGGCCGATGCCGTAGGCCAGCTCGCCGAGTCGGCGTGTGACAGGCGTCAGGCGGTGGTCGGGCGGAAGGGCCAGAACGGGGGTGATAGCTTCGATGGCGCCTTCTGCCTCGCCGGTAGCGAGATGTGCCGAGGCCTCACTGATGTGGATCTGAGCCTCGGTGCCGTACGCCCTGACCGGCTGCACGGTCAGCAGAGCGAGGGCGTTGTCCGCGGACCGCAGGGCGTCCGCGGGATGGCCCAGTCGCAGCTGCACGGCGGCCGCGTAGTTTTCCTGCCGAGCCGGCTGGCAGGCGAAGATGCCTCCAATGTCGTCCGCGCCATTCATTGCGGCACGGGCGTCATGGGCACGGGCCAGCGCGTTCAACGCCTCTTCCTGAGCGCCTAGTTCGGACCAGGCATCGGCTTCCTGGCAGGCAAGCAGCACGGCTACCGTGCCTGTGGTGGGGTAGGCAGCGCCGCGTCGGGCGAAGTTGACGGCGTCACGAAGCCGTCTGTCCCAAAACGCCACCTTGGAACGCGTCGACAAGACCCAGGCGCGCAGGTCGTTGTGGCTGGCCAGTTCGGCGCACAGCCACGCAGTCCGGCCCTGGGTCTCCGCATCGCGCAGCTGACCGAGGTCGGACGACATCCAGGCCAGGAGCCCGCACAGATAGCCGGCGACGACGTATAGGTCCGTGGACTGGCGCGGGTATTGGTGGCCTTCCAGTAGGGCGAAGACACGATCGCGTAGTGCCCGGGTTCGAACGAATAGCAGGACGGGGTCTGAGGTGAGGTAGTCCGACGCGAGTGTCCGCGTCTCGGCCAGTAGTTGCTCAAGTGCGATGTCACCAACGTTTGATGCCTCAGCCCATTGCGCCCAGCTCGCGGACTCGTTAGCGGCAAGGCGCACCAGATCGCTTCCACCGGTCTCGGCCGGGGTGAGCTCCGGCGACGAGGCGACGGGCGCAACCGGCGGCTGCTCTGCGGGTGAAGAGCCGACAAGCAGGCGAAGATCAGCCTCTGACAGGGCCTGCCTGTCCTGCCAATCGAGCAGGTCCTCCACCCGGCACGCAAAAGCTTCCGCCATGGCGAACAGGACCGCGAGGCTGGGACGACGCGAGGATGGCCCTGGCCACTTCTCCCACTTGCCTACCAGCGACGCGTCAGCAGCAACGCACTCGCCAGGGTGTCTGCCGCTCGCCTGGGTGATCCGGTCCGCTGTCTCCTGCAGCGTCCAGCCGTGGGCGTGTCGCCACGCTTCCCTCGGCCGCATCCGGAAGCGGGCGCGCATCTCAACAGCCGTGTCCGCGAGGGTGCAGCCAGCGGCGCTCATGCCCTGACGAAGGGCGTCCCGGTCTGCTTTGGAGCCGGGCTTCGAAAGTGCATTCATGGGCACCCTCCCAGGCAGGTTTGATGGCACCACGGTAGCCGCGCCCGCCATCCGAACGAATGCCCCTGGCCAGCAGAAGCGGGCGTCCACAGCCCAAGAAATCGCCCCGACGGGCCAGATGACGCTGGTCGACGTGGTGCCACACGTCCAGGAAATCTGGTCAAGGCAGCCCGTGACGCCAACTGCCCAGCTTGAAACGGTAGAGGGCATCGCAGCCGCCACAGTCTCCTCTGGCTCTGCGATCAACCAGACCGAGTCGCATCGCGCAGGCCACCCGGAGGACGCACTGTGAACCCCCACCTCACCACCGACGCCTGGGGCGTCGTATGGGGAGCGCTGACCGCTTCACGCCCAGCATCTTCGGACAGGCCCTTTCCGGCCACCGCTCTGCCTCGCTATGAACAGCGTCTGTCGGCATCCTGGATCCTGCCCGGCCGCTCCTTGCACACACCGCGAGCGGCCCGCACACACCTGATCGGCACCTGCCGCACCTGGCGCGTCCCTCGCGAGGTCACCGACAGTCTTGCGCTCATCACCAGCGAACTCACCACGAACGCCGTCGTGCACGCACACGGCGAAGAGATCACGCTCTCACTGATGCTGTCCGCACACCACGCCTGGGTAACCGTCAGCGACCAAGGCCGGCCCCGCTCCCCCATCGACCGCTCGACAGCAACCGAGGACGCTGAGAACGGGCGCGGGCTATGCCTGGTCGAGGCCCTGGCCAGTCACTGGCAGGCAACCACCTGCCCCGGCGGCACCCGTGTGTGGGCCTGCCTTGCCCTGCCCCGCCGGGTCCCGGCAACGGCAGCCCACTATGCCGCCCCGGCCACTGCCGGCGACCGCGCTGAGCGCCCTCACCCGGACGACGACCCCCCGCACCCACAGCGGCCCAAGCCCACCACGCCAACCCTGCGGATGACCCGATGCCCAAACCGTTAGCGAGCCGCACCAAATCCACGGTCCTAGGCCTCAACGCCATCGGCCCTACCGGCCTGATAGTCAGCCCGGTCGGCCCCGACACCGATCTGCGTGCCGCGCTGGAGGATCTGAAGATGGGCCGGTACCTCTCCGCCCGTGACCTGCTGGCCCGCACCGGCCCCAACTGGGCCTTACGCACCATCCGCAGCCAGCTCCTGGCGGCCGGCGCGGGCGAGCCGGGCGTCTTCAAGACCTGGCGCGACGAGGAACCCACCAGCCCCGATGCCGCCATGATGTGGGGCCGCGTCCTCACGCGTGCCGCACTCGCCGCGCATCGCAGCAACCAGAGCCAGCACGTGGTGGCACGAGCCGCCGGCCTCGCCCGGCAAGCCCTCTACCAGGCCAGGGCCCTGTGGCCGGCATGCCCTGTGCCGTGGGTGGATCTGCTCAAGCTGACCCGGCTTCCCTTTGCCCCGCACCACTTCGACCCCCACGCCCACGAGCGTGGCATGCCCTGGGACGCGTTGAAAGACCCGGCGATGCATCACCGGGGTCCCTGGCCGCTCCTCGCAGAGATCAACCAGCGTCACCCCGGAAACCGGGAAGGCCATCACCGCATGCGGGAGTGGTTCCACAACCGCTCACGCGAGCCCGGGGCCGCCATGAACTACTCATGCTGGCTCGTCGCGATGGGAACGCTCAACCCCCAGTTGCAGGTCATGCCGCTGTACGCGCTCATGGACATCTACCGGCAGCGGCACGGTGATGGCCGGGGCGGTGCCCTGCAGTTCTGGCAGACAGCCCAGGTCCGGCACTACGCGTGCAAGGCATACGACGACTGGTTCGCCGGCCTCCCTCCGGTCGAGTACCCGTGGCAGCCGCTGTCGGACCTCAGCCACCTCGCGCACGCCCTGGTGGCCTGCGGCGAGAACGACCGCGCAGCCTTCGTGTTCCGGGCGATGGGCCCCCACGTCACGCCGCAGCCGTGGCAGGACATCAACGCCAGCCTCGGCCGCTCCGCCGACTGGAGGGAGGAGTTCCTCCGCATCCGTGCATCCGTCCTGCGCTAGCCAGGGCGTCTCGATGCGCTGCCGGGCCCCGCCGGCCCAGCGTGATCAACGCCCCTGAACTGTCCCCGTACCCTCTCCCCCCTTTTCGAAGGATTACTGGTGTCTCACACAAGAGCCGGCACGGCTGACCCCGCGAGCTCGGACGATGCTTTCCTCGCCGAGCTCGGCATCAAGCCCGAACTGGTCCGCAAGATGGGCGCCTTCGGGAACTTCGCGATCAGCTTCTCGGTCATCTGCATCCTGGCCGGCGGCATGAGCCTGTTCGGGTTCGGCCTGGGTCACGGCGGCCCTGTGGTCATGCTCGGCAGCTGGGCCGTGATCGGCCTTCTGACGCTGCTGGTCGGGCTGTCCCTGGCCGATGTCGTCTCCGCGTATCCGACCTCGGGCGGCCCGTACTTCATGGCCGACAAGCTCGGCGGGCGCCGCTGGGGCTGGGTGACCGGCTGGCTGAACCTGCTCGGCCTGCTCGGTGCGATCGCGGGCATCGACTACGGCGCTGCCACCTTCGCCGGCGCGTTCGCGCAGATGCAGTGGAACATCGCGCCCACGGACGGCACGACCATGCTCATCTTCGGGTGCATCCTGCTCCTGCACGGCCTGCTCAACTCCGCCGGGGTGCGCCTGGTCACCGTGCTGAACTCGATCTCGGTGTGGTGGCAGCTGGGCGGCGTCGCCGTCATCGTCGGCGCCCTGACCATCGCCCCCGCCCAGCACCAGTCACCGAGCTTCGTGTTCACCCACTTCCACAACGACACCGGCTTCTCCCACCCCTTCTACGTCGCGCTCGTCGGATCCCTCATCTCCGGGTACACGTTCTGCGGCTACGACGCCTCCGCACACGTCGCGGAGGAGACCACCGACGCCCAGACGTCCGCCCCCCGCGGCATCGTCCGCTCCATCTGGATCTCCTGGGCGGCCGGGTTCGTGCTCCTGGCCGGACTGCTGTTCGCCCTGCAGAACTACACGGCCACGCAGAACACCGCGACGGGTGTGCCGCCTGCGCAGATCTTCCTCGACGTCCTCGGCGCGAGCGGAGCAAAGGCGCTGCTGCTGGTCGTCATCGTCGCGATGCTGTTCTGCGGCAACGCCGAGGTCGCCGCCGCCAGCCGCATGGTCTACGCCTTCTCCCGCAGCCGCGCCCTACCCGGCTGGCAGAGCTGGCGACGCGTCAACGACCGCACGAGGACCCCCACGAGGGCGGTGTGGTTCGTCATCGTCGTGCCGTTCGTCCTGGCCCTGCCGGCCCTGTGGTCTCCGGCCGCCTACGGCGCGATCACCGCGATCAACGCGGTCGGCATGACCCCGGCGTACGGCATCCCGGTCTTCCTCGCTCTGCGCAAGGGCCGCGCCTACCAGAGCGGCCGGTGGAGCCTGGGGCGTTGGCGGCGCCCGATCGGGTACATCGCGGTCGCCTACGTCGCGATCATCACCGTGGTGTTCTGCCTGCCGCAGTCCACACCGATCACCACCGAGTCCTTCAACTACGCCGGGGTCACCCTGCTCGTGGCGCTGCTGCTGGCCTGGGCCACCTGGATCACCCGCGGCAAGCGCGCCTACCAGCTCACCGCCGCCGCGACTGCCCAGCCCGGCGAAGCCCTCCTGAGCGAAGGTTTCTGATGACCGCCACCACCAACCCCACCGCTGAGCCGTGGCCCACTGGACCGGTCAACCGCACCGTGCTGCGGCGGCTGCTCAAGGACCGGGCCGTCACCACCATCATGCTGGCCGTGCCCGACCTGCACGG
The DNA here is from genome assembly GCF_053593695.1 of Streptomyces sp. NPDC002144. Classification (NCBI taxonomy): domain Bacteria; kingdom Bacillati; phylum Actinomycetota; class Actinomycetes; order Kitasatosporales; family Streptomycetaceae; genus Streptomyces; species Streptomyces sp. NPDC002144. The sequence goes on along the minus strand of NZ_JBSFDB010000073.1, from coordinate 18,145 downwards.
CCGGCTCATGGGCAAACTCTTCAACGCGTCGGTCTTCCTCGAACGGATGACCGGCGGAGCGGAGATGTGCTCCTACATCCTGGCCACCGACATCGACATGACGCCCCTGGACACGTTCGACCCCACCGGCTGGGACCAGGGCTTCGGAGACTTCCTCGTCATCCCCGACCTGGACCAGGTCCGCATGCTGCCGCACCGCCCCGGCACCGCCCTCGTCTTCGCCACCCCCGTCCACGACGACGGCAGCCCCGTCGAGGTGGCACCCCGCCAGGTGCTGGCAACGCACCTCGCACGCCTGCGCCACCTGGGATACGAGATGAAGGCCGGCGTCGAGGCCGAGTTCCTCCTCTACAAAGCCGGGCCCGACGGCCGCGCCCCGGCCTGGCCAGCGAACCTTGACTACGCCCTGCATCAACCGCCCGAGATCAGTGACTTCTTCCACCATCTGGGCGAGGCGCTGACCGATGCCGGGATCGGCTACGAGGCCTTCAAGACCGAGGGAGCGCCCGGCCAGTGCGAGGTGACGTTCGCCTACGGTGACGCCCTCGCCGCCGTAGATCACTACACGGTCTTCCGGCACATCACCGCCCAGGTCGCCGGCCGCTACGGCATGACACCGGTGTTCATGGCCGCGCCCGCCACCGGGGTCGCAAGCGGCCTGCACCTGCACCTGTCCCTGTGGCGCGAGCACGCACCAGCCTTCGCCCACCGCCGCGGCCAACAACCACCACCCGCCATGGCACAGGCCATCGCCGGCCTGATCTCCGCCCTCCCCCACCTGGCGCCCCTGTACGCACCCACTACCAACTCCTACAAACGCTACCGGCCGTATTCCTTCGCCCCCACCCGCTACAACTGGGGCCACGACCACCGCGGCTGCGCCATCCGCACCTGCGGCCACGGCCCCGGCACCCACCTCGAGGTACGCCTGGCCGGCGCCGACGCCAACGCCTACCTCACCCTCGCCGCCTACGTGGCGGCAATGGCCCACGGCATCGAAGAACGCCTGACGCCCCGGCCGGCCTGCGACGGGGACGCCTACCAGGACCAGGGCTCCATCCCCCTGCATGCCGACCTCACCGAAGCCCTCGCGTACTTCGAGCACAGCACCATCGCCGACCTCCTGCTCGGCACAGACGTTGTCCGCCACTACACCCACGCCGCCCAAGCCGAACTCGACTGGCACCGCACACACGTCACCGACATCGAACAGCAACGCGGCATCCGCTGAGACACCCTGCCGCCGGGTGCAATTCACCGCTCGGTGGACCGGATGGCCGTAAACCCGCCCATACGACAGAACTGTCACACGCAGGCCGCGTAGGCCCCCTGCCCGGATGTTCCCGGCCGTGGTCATCGGACAGACCAAGCACCCGACGCGGGGGAGACGTCTCCGACATTCCCCCACGGCGACACAGAACCCGCGCCGGGCCCCTTTCACCTCCCCGCATGGAAGGGCGGGCTTCCGCGTGGCCCCCGGATGCGTGAGTTCGCCCATCAGCAGGCCCAAACGGACCGCGCGGTGGCCTGTGCGCTGGTCGGGAGCCCTTGGGGTGGCTGCCCGACAGTGCCCACGGTGACCACCACTGCGGATGCCTGCCGCCCTGAGCGAGACGAAGACCACCCAGCGAAGGAGAATCCCCTATGTACGCGATCGGCCTGTGCGTCGATGAGCGGTACAGGTTGCCCACCCTGACCACGCTCACCTCTCTCGCGGACAGCCTTGACCCTCGCACCCGCAGGGACGTGGCGCTGCGCGTCCTGACCCTGGACCTGGAGCGCAGCCACGTCACCACCATGGCCGACCTGGTGAAGCGTCTCGGCTTTCAGTCGTTCGACCTTCGCTGGTGCGCGCCGTCGAAGGCATCCCGCCTCAGTGACGCCGAGTACATCAGCATCACGACCTACCTGCGGTTTCAGTTCACGCCAGAATTCGTCGGCCGCTCCCACCTGATCTACGTCGACACGGACGTGCTGATAACCGGAGACCTGTCCGCGCCGCTCTCGCAGTTACGAGCCGGGCATGTGGGGGCCGTGCGAGACGAATTCAACCCGGCCGTTGGAGAGTGCCCGGCACTACCTGGCCTGGCAGAAAAGTGGCCGCACCTGCGTGGGCGTGCGTATTACAACGCAGGGGTCCTTTGGACATCGGTCGCGCTTCTGGCCACGATCCGCCGCGGCGTGGAGTACGTGCTCGTCAAGGGACGGCAGCACATCCTGCACAATGACCAGGACGCGCTGAACATGTGGCTGCTGGCCTCTGGCCGCGCTCAATCCGTCGGGCCCGCCTACAACCGGTTCGAGATGCAGCGCTTCCTCCAGCGCGGGGACTGGGTACGCCGCGTAGTCCGACGTCCCCTCAGCACCAGTGCCGACACGGCCCTGTTGCACTTCGTCGGCCCGGAAAAGCCGTGGCAGGCGGATTGCCCAGCGACGGAGGACGTACGCGCCTACCGGGCACACCTGCGCCGAACGGTTCGCTACATCCACCGTCTGGGCGACCTGGGCATCGAGGCGCCGGGCGGTGCCCGGTGAGCCCCGCGGAGCCCGTGGTTGAACAAGCCTGCGTCCGCCTGCTGAGGACCTCGGCCCGTGACGTCACCAGGCTGACCCTCACCCCGAAAGCAGGCGTCTACCGGGTCACACTGGCTGATGGGCGGAGCGTCGTCATCAAGTTGTACGCCCCGGCCCGCTCGTTTACCGCCTTCACGGAACGGGACCTCATCCGGGCGGTGAGCGGCCACGTTGCCACGCCCACCGTGCTCGCTTGCGGCACCGTACCCCCTCACGGCGCGACAGTGCTCATCACGGGGGACCTGGGAGAGACGACACTCGGCCAGGCTGTCCGGGACGAATCCGTCTCCGAGCGCGAGGCGATGCACCGCTGTGGGCGCATCTTGGCGCGACTCCACCAGGTACCTGTCACACCGGGACTGCTGACGCGGCGCAGCCTGGCGCAGCAGTGTGTCCACCTGCGCCGTGTGGGCCCTCCCGCTCTGCTTCACCGCATCAGGCCTGCGCTGGACCGCGTCGAGGCCGCGTGCGACAGGCTGGCGCAACTCGTGCTGTGCCATGGCGACCTGCACTTGGACAACGTCCTTCTCCCGGAGTGCGGCCCCTCGGCAGGCACTGCCCACCTCGTCGACTTCGAGGAGACGACTCACTGCGTAATGGAGTACGACCTCGCCCAAACACTGGTCACCTGCGACGCCACGACCGGCGCGGCCCGAGATCACCTCCTGACCGCCTATGGCACATCGGCCGCCGAGGGTCTGCTGGACGCCCTGATCGTCTTCCACACCGCCCGTGGATGGACCTACGCCGCTCTGCTGGAGAACCGGGACCGCGACCTCTGGGCCGCCCGGCTCGACCACACCCTCGCCGCGTTCGCACACGTCCTGCACCCACTACAGAAGGGCCACTGAGGTGAGCACGGAAGTGTCGGTGGTGATCCCGGCTTTCAACGAGGCTGACTACCTGCCGCGATACCTGCCCAGCGTCGTTCGCTCACTGCGCATGTGGGAGACAACCAGCGGCGGCCGCGGGGAAATCATCGTCGTGGACAACGCCTCCACGGACGGCACCGCCACGATCGCAGCCTCACACGGCGCCCACGTCGTGACCGAGCCGGTACGCAACATCGGACGGGTCCGCAACACTGGAGCGGCCCACGCTGCAGGCCGGTACCTGCTCTTCGTTGACGCCGACGTTGAGGTGCCCGTCGAAGCGGTTACCACGCTGGTCGGCCTGCTCGCGTCCGGCCGGCATGTGGGCGGCGCCATCCCACCGCATTACACGCCCAAGCGCCTCGGCGCCCGGCTGCTGTGCTGGTACTGGGACGCCTACCGGCGACGCCACCGCGGTGCCCAAGGCGTTGCCCAGTTCTGCACCGCCGACGCCTTCCGCGCGCTGCAGGGCTACCGGCCGGACCTGTTCATGAGCGAAGACGTCGAGTTCTTCGCTCGCCTGCGAGACATGGGCGACCAAACCGGCCGGCCCGTCGCCCTGGTCGACTCGTTGCGCGTGAAGCCCTCAACGCGCCGCTATGACCAGTGGCCCACCTGGCGCATGTGGTGGTGGCAGAACCCGATCACCGCCCGCCTGCGACTGGGCTCGTCCGCCTTCTGGCGGCACTGGTACCACTCCACCGTCCGATGAGCTACCGGAGGCAAGCACCCATGCTCACCCTGCCCCAACCCGATGCCGAGGGCATCTACACCTTCCCCACCGACCTGGCTGAGGCCCACTTCCAGTGGCAACAGGACCTGAGCAAGCGGAAGAGCGAAGCCCCGATCCTGAACATGCCCGCTCCGCTGTCCGGCACGACCTACCTCATCGAACAGCGCCGGCCCACCGGTCGGCCCGTCGTGGTCATCGAGCCGCACCACGACGATTTCGCCCTTTCCGCCTCGGGCCAGTTCCTCGCACGCCCAAGACCGTTGACGGTGATCACCGTCTTCACCCGCTCTGCCAGCATCGACCCGGCCTTTGCCAGCGACTTCCCGACAGTGGACGCAGTCTCCGCACTACGCGCCGCAGAAGGCGCTGCGGCTCTCGAAGCCTTCGGTGCGCGTCGGCACCTCTTGGGCCACAGTGACGCCACGCGCCCCTACCGGGCCTACGACAGGCAGCGCCTGGACCAGATCACTCACGAGCTCGCGACGCTCCTGTCCGACCACGGCGACGCCGAGCTGCTCGCGCCGGCGGCGGTGACCCGTCATCCCGACCATCTGCTGGTGCACGAAGCCGCGCGCCGGCTTGGCTGCAGCTGGTTCTGGGAGGATCTGGCGTTCTGGTCCACCTACGCCCTCGCCGGATGCGATCAACACCTCTTCCGCGCGCGCGTCGGCAGCAGCCTGGCACCGGAACTCGCCGACATCACCCAGTCCGTCCTGGACAAGCTCACGCTCCTGCACCTGCACGGCTCCCAGAAACACCCGGCGTCCAAACGCTTCAAGCCACTCCGTCACGCCTGGACCGTCGCCGCCGACCTCGTCGACCAGCCGCAAGGCCCCCGATTCGCTGAGCGCTTCTACCACCTGGAGACGGCATGAAGGTCATCGCCGTAGAAGGCCCGTCCTACGCGGGCAAGACCACCGCCCTGCGCCACCTGCGCACCAACACCGACCCCGCCGACGTCGCCATATTCAACTGCTATGTACAGCACTTCGCCGAGCCACGAGACATTCCCCCAGCCCGCACTGAAACCGCGGCCCAGCAACTCGAGGCGTTCGAGGTGTTCATGAAGATCGAGGCTGCCCGCGTCGCGCGGATATCGGCCGGGGCCTTCGGGGCGGTCGTCCTGGACCGGTCAGTGGACACCCTCATGGCGCACGCGCAAGCCATGGACCGCCTCTACCGCTTCGGCGTCTACGATCAGGTCCGGCGACGTCTGGAAGACCTGCCGCATCTTCGGCCTGACCACACGATCTACCTGGACGTCTCCTACGAGACTCTTCGCCTGCGGAGGAAGACCGCCGGACACGGTGAGACGGAACCCGAGTACTTCCTCCACGATCCGGCCTTCCTCGCCCACGCCCGCGCTTATTTCATCGCGCCCCGGCTCTCACCGATCACGCGGGAAATCACGGTCGTTCCAGGCGAACAGTCGGCCGAAGTTGTCGCCGGGGCGGTCTCCTCCCTCGTCGAGTGGTGGAAGCGATGACTGCCATGCCGACTGTCCAGTTCGCTTGGCGGAGGACCCCGCCGCCCTTCCTGATCGGCGGAGCAGAGGTTTCCCAGCAGCTCCTCGCCGAGGAGTTCGCGGCCGTTGGCTGGAACGTTCTCTACCTCGGTTGCTATGAGCCGCCCTGGAAAGCACCCTCCGACCTGCCGGCGATGAAAAAGCACCTCCTCGAGCGCGGCATACCGTATGAGGAGGCAGACGGAGAACTCCGCTACGCGTACAACGGCGTGCGCTGCCGTGCTGTCGTCCAGGACCGGCTTCCGACAGCCCTCAACGCCATGCTGCGGCAGCACGCGCCCGACGTACTGATCACATCCCAGGAAGGGGCCGCCGACCTCGCAGCGCGGGCACGTCACCGCGGGGTGAGGGTCGCCGCCTGGCTCCATTCCGTCTCGTCGACCAGCCTCGGCGTCCTCGATGGCCGACCGCACCACGCTCTGGCCGTATCGCGTTTCGTCGCGTCCCGCGCCCCCGCACACGAGCAGACCAGCGTGATCGTTTTCTATCCGCCTTTCACGCGGCCACGCCCGCGACCGCAAGCGACCGGTGATGCGCTCCTCATGGTCAACCCCGTCCCGCAGAAGGGCTCCCCGCTGCTGCACGAGCTGATCCAGCGGCAGCCACTACAGCCGTTCACCCTCGTTGAAGGGTGGTGGGACACCTCGAGCGAGTTCGCCCACTATCCCAACGTCACGTACATGCCGCGGACCTACGACATGGAGACGCTGTACGCGAAGCACCGGCTCTTGCTCGTTCCGTCCGTCGTGGACGATGCCTTCCCGCGCGTCATCATCGAGGCCGGACTGCACGGCCTGCCCGCCATCGGCAGCCGCGTCGGTGGCATCCCGGAGGCCATGGGAGAAGGCGGCGTCCTGGTCCCCGTCGGCGCCTCAGCCTGCCACTGGGTTCAGGCCATCCATGAAGCGGACAGGGCCCACCTGGCGCGGCAGGCGCAAAGGCGTGCCCAAAGTCTCGTACGGCCGTGCCTGCCGGAACTTGCAGCAGCCGGCGTCATTGAGTGAACGCGTCCTCGACGTCGCCGAGCCGGTCAGTCCACCAGTTCAGCAGGCGCTCGTCAGCGGTGAAGAGGTGATCGCACGAGTGGTCACCGTGGTCGTAGTGGAATTCAAGTTGCCAGTAGTCCGTCATGCGTTTCCACCACAGGCGGCGCACCCCGTCGAGCAGAGCGTCATTGTTCAGTGGGACGACGCTCCGATAACCGTCGATGAAATCACGCACCCGCTGGAGGTCGAAACGGCCGTCGACTCCGAATTGCACCTGGGCGGTGCGAGCGACCTCTTCGGCGTACGGGCGCACACCGAGCCGGTCCCAGTCCAGGACGGCCGCGATCCGCCCGTCACGCCACAGCACGTTGAGGCATTGGAAGTCACCGTGCGTCCAACCGAAGGGGCCAAGCGGGATTGTCGTCGTGGGGCGTAGGTAGGCGTACTTGCCCAGCAAGACCCTGCGCCGTTCCATGGCCTCGGCTACCACAAGGTCGAACTCGGACGGCGTCGACGTGGTGGCGACGATTTCACTGAAGCGCTCCGAGGCAGTGACGGCCTTATCGACGCTGGTGACCTTTGCCGGAGGCACCTGGTCCGGCATGGTTCCCGGCGGGTGAGCGGCCAGAGCCAAGTGGATCCGGCCCAGCATGATCCCGAGTTCAGCGACCTGTGACGCCGCGAGATCGACGCCCCGCTGGTGGCCGCCATCGATCCATGGGAGGACGCAATACGTGTGGCCTCTCACATCGGCCACGACGTCGCTACTGCTGGTGGCGAGGGGCGCGCACACGGGGATCTGCTCTGTAGCCAGAGCGCAGAGGGCAGTGAGATTACGCCGTGCCGTCTCCGGCGAAACGTCCCTGATCCGCTTTACAGCGTATCGGCCCTGCGCTGTGGTGACCTGCCAGTTCTGATTCATCAGCCCATCAGGCAAGAAAGCGTGCCCGGTCGGCTCGCCAAGGCCGAAGGCTTCAGCAAGGAAAGGAAGATCATTGGCAAGGCTCAGGTCATCGGCGGACATCACCCAACGACCCTACGCGGGCCGGGCGGCGGCATCCACCAAGACAGGCACCTTCGGGTGGAACGGAACGCAAGTGCCAGGACGAAGGCCGACGGCGATAGCGGGCCCGGCCTCCGGAGGGGGGAGGGGAGGCCGGGCCCGCTGGCTGGTGATCATGTGTGCCGATCACGGTGATGCTTACGGCGACGACGGCTACCACGGCCGGGGTGACTACAGCGGCAGGCCGACCCGGCCTGGGAGGAGACGGGCCTAATCCCCAAGACCTCTCCACTCTCATCGCTAAGCGCCTGGCGCCCGACAGGGCGTTCGCCTATCCCGCCGCGAGCCGCACCGGCCACAAGCCATGAGCGGCAAGTAGCTGGAAGGCCGCGAGACCGAGCTGACCATCCACCGCTGGCAGTACACCGCCGCTCAGTGGGCCGACATCACGGTCTTCCAGGAGACGAAGGGGGCCCGCAGCGAGGGCCCGTCCGTCGCAACGACCCTGACCTTCGCGGAGAAGCGCAACACGATGACCGTCTGGGTCACGGATGCGAGCGGGTGACGCGGTACGCGCCTGAACCCCTTCTTCGTCCGATAGATCACTATTTCTGAAGGATTCACGTGATGCAGATATCCCCTCCAAGGGAGCGGTCCCTGGGCAAGAAGCAGGCAAACCTCCTCGCGGCCATCCTGCGCGGGGTGCCCGTCCTGGGATGCGGCAACGAGCGCCACGTCCTGACGGACCTTGATGTCCGCAGCGCGCTGGACACCCTTGCGGCCGGCAACGACGCGCAGCGGACCGGGGAGCTGAACCGGGCGCGTCCGCGGCTGCTGAACGCGATCATCGGGGCCGAGGCCAGACACACGGGCTACATCTCGGGCCTGCCTCGCCACGGCGTCGAGCCGCTCTTGCGGACGGTCAGCGAGACGGTCAGGGGGCCGCTGGTCCTGCGGGTCGTGTACGGCGCCAGCACCCACATACCGCTTCGGGCGCTCAGCTACGTCCTGCCGGCCGTTCGCATGGCGGCCCGGCTGACCGCAGCCGGCCAGCGCACCCCCTACCTGAAGATCGTGCTGGCCGGCCCGCTCGGCAGCCGCGTCAACGCCCTGCCCGGGCCCGTCACAGCCGCGGAGACCAAGCTGCTCGCCCGCTGCCTCGACCGGCTCCTGACGGCGCTGGCTCCAGGATGTTACGGGCTGTACCGCACCCGGCCCTCCGCCGACACCCTCGGCGCGCTGGACGACCTGGTGCACACCCTCACCCCGGACCGAAGGGCGGCAGTCCTCGACCGGCTCGGCGGCAAGGGCGGCGCCACCGCCGACGAACAGACCCTGCAGTACGCCGCCGCCCACGTCCTCCTCCACGACCGCACCAACGCCATCCCCCTCGACCTCGAGTACGGCACGCCCGCGCCACAACACGCCCCGGTCATCGACATCGGCAGCCTCCAAGAACGCCACTTCCACCACGCACGACGGCTGTTCGCAACCAGCGCCGCGAACGACACCAGCCCCACTGCGCTGGTACTGACCCGGCACTCGGTACCGCCCTACACCATGGCCCGCGACGGAGACCTCGGACTGCGCCCATTCCTCGACGGAACAAACCCGCAAGGCGGGCCACTGGCCCCCGCCGCCCGTCACGACCTGCGGCTGCTACAGACCGAGTTCCCCTCGGCCGAACTGCACGACCTCCTCACCGTGCGACGGGACTCCTGACCGCCACCACTGATCGCGAGGCGCGCAGCCTGCCACCGTGCACAACACCATCAACGGCGGGGTACAGCACGGCCCAGTCATCCCATCAGGCCGGATCACTGGCCTCACCATCCACGCCCACCGCCCCAACCCGCCACAGGACCAGTGATCTATTCGTAAGTTGAGAGCGTGCACGGGGGTCGTCACCGCCACGTGGGCTGCGGACAGTCACCGGGCGGACGAGCTCGCTGAGGCACTGGCCGCCCTGGGTGCCGGCCGAGCGAGGATGCTCGGGTACGGCGATGACCGCAACGACGGGTCGGCGCCCGGGCGCACCCGTCTCTGTGACGCGCCCCGGACGAGGTCATCGCCCAACTGGTCACACAACTGCGGGAGTTTCGACCTGACATCGTGGTCACCCATGACGCCATCGGCCAGCTGACCGGCCACCCGGACCACCGCCACACCCACCGGATGACGCTGCTCGCCGCGGAGGCCACCGGGCTCGCGCATCTCTACCCGGGCGAGATCGCATCTGCGGGTTACCGACGAGACCGATCACTCTCAGGAGTTCTCACTCGTGCGGCTCAGGCACGCGGAGGGGCTACCAGGCTGCGGCGCTCTGGGCCTGTACATGTCGGGGGCTGCGCTGCCCGCGGCCGGTAGGGCCATCGGCTCTCGAGGCCTGCGCTGCCCGCGAAAGATCGCGAGGACCCAGGGTATCCGCTGCGGGCGGCGTCGAGGCCATGTGTGCCCGAAAGGGGGTGGCCGCCGCAGCCGGGTTTGAGGTGGGCGCACCGACAGCGCCATGATGGGGCCGTCTAAGTAGCCCCGGTGCGGTGGGAGCAACAGATGCGGCCAGAGGGGAAAACGGCCCCGTCCGATCTCCAGCTGAAGATCGTGCTGCACGGCACGAGACCGCCCCTGTGGCGGCGCCTGGTGCTGCCGTCCGACACCTCGCTCGGGACACTGCACGACGCCATCCAGGTCGCCTTCGGATGGCACGGTGGCCATCTGCACCTGTTCACCGACGAGTTCGGCCGGGGGTACGGCGATGCGGCCCGGCTCACCGACATCGACCTCGGCTTCGGCCGCGGGGGCGGCGACGAGGACGCGATCGCGCTCGGCAGCGTGCTGGCCGAGGAGGGAGCGCGGCTGCGCTACGTCTACGACTTCGGCGACGACTGGGAGCACCGGATCACGCTGGAGAAGACGCTGCCGCGCCCGGCCGGCGTGGAGCGGACGGTGCGCTGCGCCGGCGGGCGCCGCGCCGGTGTACCGGCGGAGGACATCGGCGGCGTGTGGGGGCTGGCCGAGGTGCTGCACTGTCTGGACAGCCCGGACGGGGTCGGGGATGGCCCGTACGGTGAGCTTGTCGCCGAGCTGCGGGCGACCGGTTACGATCCGGCGGCCTTCGACCAGGGCGGAATCACCGCGCGACTGGCCCAGTTGACGCCCGACACGGTGTCCGGTGAGGTGAAGCCGCCGAGAGGTGATCGGGCCGGGCGCGGCGGTGCCCGTCGGACCGCCGCGGACGTGACGGTGTGTACCTGCGGGCAGTGCGGGGTGGGCCATCCGGTCGACGGACGGGCTGCGGATGTGCCGGTGCTGCGCCCGGTGACCCTGGCTCCACAGGAGGACCTTGTCGCTGCCGTGCGGGGTGTTCCGCTCTTCGACGCGGCGCTGCGGCTCGCTGCCTGGTGCGGCGAGGGACGGCAGGTCACCGCCGGCCGGGTGCTGCGGCCCGTGCTCGCCCGTGCGGCCGTCGAGGAGCTGAATCTGTGGAAGCTGGCCGGCGACGACTCGCCGTTTGCCGATGCCCTCGCGCGGGCTCGTGCGTTGAGCAAGCTGCGCAGCGCCAAGGACGTCGCTGTTCTGGATGATCCGTGGTGGCTCGCCGTGGACGGCGGGCTGATCACGATCAGCGGGGGCCGCGCGTGGAGTGCGGTGGCAAGCGATTTCGCCGGCGAGGACCTTCTGGAGTTGTGGGCCGCCACCCTGGGCGACCTGCTGGAGGAGATCGGTGAGACGGGGGTGCTGGACGGGTGGCACGGTGAGCTGGGCGAGCTGTCGGCCGAGATCGCCGACGGACTGGTCGGCCTGCTGTACGACGCCCCGGACGACGCCTGGGTGGATGTCGACGATCTGCGTGCCCAGGCCCGCGAGTTGGGCGAGAGAGGGCCGGAGTTCGACCTCTTCCAGGCTGTGTTCGCGGCGTCCTTCCGAGAGCTCGGGGAAGGGCTCGCCCTGTTGGGCGCGGTGGAGTACGAACCCGCAGACGGCGACGATGCGGCCGAGGAGACGGTGCGCGCACTCCTGAACGCCATGGCCGGACAGGAAGGGGACGGCGGTTGGGGACCCTCCACAGCGGCGTCGGACCGATCGCGGGACGGCAAGCGCGGGCACCGCATGCGGCTCACCCCGCTGGGCCGCTACGGGCTGCGCGCCTATCTGATGGAGTGTGGTGTGCCCGCGCCGCTGCTCGGTGAGTACGCCGATGCGGACGCCGGCGCTCTGCTCCAGGGGCTGCTGGGCTACTCCCCCGAGGACATGCGCCGGGAGGTCGATGGGTGGCTGGCACGCCGTTCGGCGCCGGACGCCGCAGTGGGGCTGCTCGACGCATGCGCGGGAGACGGCTCCGCGGCAGCGGCGAAGCGCGCCGTGGCCCAACTGGTGCTGGCCGACCTGGACGATCCCCGGGCACTGCGCGTGCTGCGCAAGGCAGCGGACTCCGGCGTCGAGGGGTGCCGTCAGGTGGCCGCCGCGACGTTGGGCGCACGGCTTGGGACAGATGCGCAGGTGGACCCTGCGCAGACGGAGGAGGCCGGATGGTGGCTGCTCATCGACGGGCTGTCGGTCCTCGCCGGCGCGCAGGAGACCGAGGAGCTGACCCGGGACTTCCTGGAGAACTGGAACACGACGCCGCAAGCGCTTGAAACGGGGGTGGACGAGCTGTGGCGAGTGCAGCACCCAGCCACCGCCCACGTGCTGGCCGAACTGGGTGAGGGCCTGCGCGGCGTCGACAAACGGCTGGCCAAACGCATGCGTACCGCGGCCAACAAGGCCCACTCCCGCCGATGACGGCAGGGTCGGACCCTGCGGATGGACGACGGCGCGGCGAAGACCGCATGGACGACGGTGAGGCGAAAGCACGTGGCACGAGGCCTCGTACGGGACCAGGGCGCAGGCACGAGAAGCGTCGCACCATGGGCCGCGCCGGAGTCTGCTGTCTGGGCGCGGAGTCTGCTCGACGACGGCTGGGCGGCGGTGTTCCTGCCTGGCGAGCCGGCCCGCCTCGGCCGGTTGCTGCTCTGGCAGCCCGCCGGGGCAGCCCCTGCCGAGGGCATGGCACCCGTGGGCGTCCAAAGCGAGGCGGCGGAACTCGTGCTGCCGCACGGCCGCTCGGTCAGACGTCGCAGGGCGCAGGGGTACGCCCTGCCCGTCGCCCTCGCCGTCGCCGCGCTGTCGGGGGCACGGCCGCGGCACCCGTCCGCCGCCGCCTGGCAAGCAGCCACCCGCTTCGCGCTGCGGCTGCTCGCCGACGGCCGTCTCCACCCCGCTCTCACCCCCGCCGGCTACGACACCTGGCAGGCGGGTCCCTTCACCGCCGCCCAGCGTCACACGCTGGACGCCCTCGCCGCCGCGTTCCCGCCCCACGCACACTGCCTGCCCGAACCAGGCTCCGTCCCACTACGGATCGCGGAACCGGCCGCGCTGGTACGCCGCTTCTGCGACGCTGTCGCCGACGACCTGGTCCGTACCCCGGCCGCCCCGCTCGCGCTGGGAACGCTGCCCTACGCCTGGCGCGAGACGCATGCCGTGCCCGTCCTGCGTGAGTGGGCCGAGGAGACCGTCGCCGCGTTCACCGCCGACATCGGCGTCTCGCTGCGCGTCGATCCTCCCGAAGGACGGCGCCGGCACTTCCGGGCCGTCCTGCAGCTGCACACCGCCGCGGATGCGGCGCTCGTCGTCGAGGCGGCACGGCTGTGGAGCGAACCGGCCGAGGTGGAGCGGTTGCTCGGGCCCCGTGCCGAGACCGAGACGCTGCTCGCCCTGCGCCGCGGCGCCCGTGTCTGGCCTCCGCTGCAAAGGCTGTTGAAGGACGCCGCTCCCGATCAGCTGCGGCTGACCGACGACGAAGCCCTCGACCTTTTGGGCGACGCCACCGACACGCTGCGCGCCACGGGTATCGCCGTGCACTGGCCGCGCGAGCTGGTCAAGACTCTCACCGCGACCGCGCAGATCGGGCAACGCACCGCGCCCGGCTCCAGCGCGGGCGGCATGCTCGATGCCAACACCCTCCTCGACTTCCGCTGGCAGCTCTCGCTCGGCGGTGACCCGCTCACCGAGGACGAGATGGACGCCCTCGCCGAGGCTCGCCGCCCCCTCGTCCGGCTGCGCGAGCAGTGGGTGGTCGCCGGCCCGAAGCTGGTGGCCCGCGCCAGGCGACGCCGGATGGAACCGCTCACCCCCATGGAGGCACTGAGCGCCGCGCTGACCGGCGAGGTGGAACGGGACGGGGAGCTGATCGCCTGCACCGCGGTCGGGGCGTTCGGCGACCTCGTCACCCGTATCCGCGACCCCGAAGCCCGCGCCCCCGCCGTCCAGCCTGCCGCCCTGAAGGCCACGCTGCGCGACTACCAGAAACGGGGTCTTGCCTGGCTGGCCGAGATGTGCGAGCTCGGTCTCGGCGGCTGCCTCGCCGACGACATGGGCCTCGGCAAAACCATCACCCTGCTCGCTCTGCACCTGCACCGCCAGACCGACCCGGCCACCGCGGGACGCACCCTCGTCGTCTGCCCCGCCTCCCTGCTGGGCAACTGGCAGCGCGAGGCGGCCCGGTTCGCGCCGGGCACGCCGGTACGCCGCTACCACGGCGGCGACCGCCACCTGAAAGACGTCGCCGACGACGAGATCGTCCTGGTCACCTACGGAGTGCTGCGCCGCGACCGGGAGACCCTTGCCCAGAGCGCATGGTCGCTGATCGCCGCCGACGAGGCCCAGCACGTCAAGAACCCCTACGCCGTCACCGCCCGCGAGCTGCGCGCGCTGCCTGCCCGTGCCCGCGTCGCTCTCACCGGCACCCCTGTGGAGAACAACCTCTCCGAACTGTGGGCGCTGCTGGACTGGACCACCCCCGGACTCCTCGGCCCGCTCACCGCCTTCCGCGACCGCCACGCCCGCGTGATCGAGTCGGGCGAGGATCAGCAGGCCGCAGAACGGCTGTCCCGTCTCATCCGCCCGTTCCTGTTGCGCCGCAGGAAGTCCGACCCGGGCATCGCGCCCGAACTACCCGCAAAGACCGAGACCGACCGGGTCGTTGCGCTGACGGCCGAGCAGGCGAGCCTGTACGAGGCGGTGGTCCGCGAAACCATGACGAAGATCGCCGAAGCCGAGGGCATCGCCCGTCGCGGTCTGGTCCTGAAGCTGCTGACCGCGCTGAAGCAGATCTGCAACCACCCCGCCCAGTACCTGCGCCAGTCCACGCCGCTGCACGGCCGCTCCGGCAAGCTGGCACTGCTTGACGAACTGGTCGACACCATCACCGCCGAGGGCGAGTCGGTGCTGGTCTTCACCCAGTACAAGCAGATGGCGACCCTCTTGGAAAAGCACCTCGGGCAACAAGGCGTCCCCACCCTCTTCCTGCACGGCGGCACCCCCGTCACCGAACGTGAGGAGATGGTGGACCGCTTCCAGCGCGGTGAGGTGCCGGTGTTCCTGCTCTCCCTGAAGGCCGCGGGCACCGGTCTCAACCTCACCCGTGCCACCCACGTCGTGCACTACGACCGCTGGTGGAACCCTGCCGTCGAGGATCAGGCCACCGACCGCGCCTACCGCATCGGCCAGGACAGACCCGTCCAGGTCCACAAACTCCTCGCCGAGGGAACCGTGGAAGACAAAGTGGCGAGACTCCTCGCATCCAAGCGCGCCCTCGCCGACGCCGTGGTCGGCTCCGGTGAGGCCGCTCTGACTGAACTGTCCGACGCCGATCTGGCCGAACTCGTCGCCCTGAGCAGGCAGTCATGAGCCCCTCGATCCCCGGCCCGCGCCGCGCGCCCACCCGCGGCAGGCGTGCCTTCGCCGCGACCTGGTGGGGCCAGGCATGGGTGACAGCCCTGGAGGACTCCACCCTGGACTCGGGGCGCCTGTCCCGCGGACGCACCTACGCCCGCCAGGGCATGGTCGGCGCCGTCACCATCGCCCCCGGCCAGGTCAAAGCCGCCGTCCAGGGCAGCAGGCCCCTCCCCTACCGCTCCGCCGTCCACCTGCCCGTCCTCACCAACGCCCAGTGGGACACCCTCCTCGACACCATCGCGGCCCAGGCTGGGCATCTCGCCGCACTCCTCGACGGCGAGATGCCCGCCGAACTCGTCGACGACGCCCGCGAAGCCGGCGTACCTCTGCTTCCGCAGCCCACTGAACTCGACCCCGAATGCTCCTGCCCCGACTGGGGCTACCCCTGCAAACACGCCGCCGCCCTCTGCTACGCCATCGCCTCCACCATCGACGCCGATCCCTTCGTCGTGTTCGCCCTACGCGGCCGCGGACGGGAGGAAGCCCTCGCCCAGTTGCGCGCCCGGCGTACGGCCGCCCAGGCGACCTCCACCCCACCGGCCCCCGCCGGCCTCCCGGCAGCCGGCGCCTACGCAGCCTGGGCCGCCCTGGCCGAAAACCCCCCGCCCCTACCCGTACTCCCCGAACCGGCCCCCCACACCGCCGCACTGCCCGCCGCCCCACCCCCCGGCACCGGTCTGTCCACTGAGGACCTCGAACATCTCATGGCGGACACCGCCGCACGCGCCGCCCGGCTCCTCACCGGCGACACCACGAGCCTGCACCTGTCCCCGCGCGAGGACGCGGCACGCATCGCCGCCGACAACTGCCCACCGGAGTGGATCCACCACATCATCCACAACACCGGTGCCAAACCGACCGCGTTCGCCCGCCTCACCCGCGCATGGCGATACGGCGGCCCAACCGGCATCACCGTCGCCGAACACCCCCACACCCCCGACCCGACGGCGATGACAGCCGCCCGTACCGCCCTCACCGAGACCCTCGCCGACATGACCACCACCCCAGCCGCCCTCACAGCCTGGCGCAACCGCCTCACACTCACCAACCACCACATCCAGCTGCGCCTGGGCCCCGACACACGCTGGTACCCCTACCGCAAGGATGACAACGGCGACTGGTGGCCCGCAGCACCGGCCGACCCCGACCCCGTCACAGCGCTCACCTCCGTCTGGCAACAGACCGAGAAATGACGGGCGGCAGCCGACCGGGCCGGAACCAGGTAGGCGACCGGCACCGAATGGCCCGACCCGCAATTGGGCCCACGACAGCCCGGGTGACCAATCGACTGCCGACGATCCGCAGAGACACCAGGTGCCCGTACCAGGGCCCGGGCCAGGAGGTTGACGAGGCCCTGCCACGGAACCCCCGAGCCCGCTGCCCGCGCCGTGAGCCGGGGCCGCCCTCGCTTGCCGCGAGGCGTACCAGGGGCCGCGGCCAGCAGCTACAGCCACGGCCTCCACGGTGGGATCGCCCGCACCGCGCCCACGGGATCAGCAGTCCACCATCCACGGCCGCAGCGACGCGACGGCCCTGTGGTCACGGTCGCGCTCACGCATAGGGAGCCAGGCCCGCATGACCGGCTCCGCCGCCTCACAGCCTCCTTCACGTTCTGCTCGGCCGCGAGGCCCACCGCTCCCCCGGCCTGGTACGTGAGATCGCCTCGGCCGGCCACGAGATCGGCATCCACGGCTGGCAGCACCGCCCCCTGATGCGGCCCGCACGCGATCCGAGAGGTGGAGCAGAACGTCCACGCGCAGTGTCGCCAAGGACAGAGCATAGACAGAGATCGCGATGCGGTGGTCGCCTGTGACGGCGACCTGAGGCTGCAGGTAGACCACTTCGTCGCTGGCAGCCACGGTCATCGGATTGCTCCACGTCAGTGCGCGGCCGGTGGGGCCGGCCGCGGTTGCCAGCAGCAGTCGCGACATGCCGGTCGCATCGTCGAAGCCGGTGACGGCCGCGCAGATCAGGCCACCGCCAGCAGCAGCCGCAAGAGCCGGACCGCTCTTCGCGGTGACGTCTCCCAGACCCGGCGCCATGGCCGGCACCTCGGCCACCGTTAACGGCTCCGTGAACGTCTCGCCGTAGCCGCCGGAGGTGAGGACTTTGAGAAGCACGTCACCGCTCGCAGAGGGGACGCCGTAGGCGACGGTGAGCGAGCCGTCCGGTCCGGCCGCGGCGACGGGGGCGCGTTCCTACTCGGCGGGCGGTACATAGTCGAGGGCGGAGTGGAGCCGTTCCTCGTTGTACCAGGTGCCCCACTGGGAGATCCGCCCGCTCGACCTGGTCGAAGCCAGTCCAGGGGCCTTGCATCTCGATCAGTTCCGCCTTGAAGGTGCCGTCCATCGCCTCGGCCATCGCGTTGTCATACGCAAGGTCACCGTCCCGGGCCCGCCGGGTGATCACGCAGCGCAACCATCACGTTGCTGAGAAGACCTCAAAGTCTTCACCGACCGGCGCCTGAGGCGGTGCGAGGAGATCATGAGTGCGCTCCCGCATCGTTGCCCCGTCGCCGAATGCCCAGCCACGCCCGGTTAGACCTGGCTGCCGAGGTCGATCTCCACTGGGAAGGGGGCCGCTACCTTCAGAACGCCGGTGAACACGTCTCCCTCACGGTAAGCCTTCGTCGCAGGGTCGAGAACGTAGGTGTACACGAGAGGAACGCCTGTCGCG
>NZ_JBSFDB010000072.1:0-30967 GCF_053593695.1 Streptomyces sp. NPDC002144 | reverse complement strand
CCTCAACGCCTTCCAGATCGCCTTCGACGGCCGCCTGACCCCCACCAACCAGCGATAACTCAACAACCAAGATCAGCCGTTAAGTTGACACACCCTCAGCCTGCTGCCTTGCTGGGAACGCTCGGCGTCTCATGCAGGCTTGGTCGTCTGGTTCCTATAGGAAGGGCTGGCTTTCCTCGCAGCGTGGGGGGGTGCGGCAGATGGCGATGACCGAGGCATCGGAAGACGGAAGTGGCTGTTCCGTTGCGCGTGCGGTGTCACGTTCGCTGGACACAGACCTTGGTCAGGCTGGATCCCGGTGTGTGTGAGATCTCCAGGGGGCGAGGGCATTGACGATGGGGGGCAGGAATTTACGTGCCCAGGCAATCCGCTCGATGTCTGCGCCTTCGGGCGGAGCGTCAAGTGCCCTGGCGACGTGCCCCAGTAGCCTTGCACTGTCGGTCAGCAGCCCCACGCTGGGGCGCAGAGCCAGCACGGATGCCGCCTGCCGTGTCACGCCGGGCCACTGCACCTGACGGGTGAGGAGTGCCGCGAGTCTGATCGCAGCCGTGATGGCGGCATGATTTGCGGGCAGGTGCTGCCGCACCAGCTGCATCAGTGGCCGGGCGATCTCGCTCTCCGCGTCGGCGAAGTCGAACTGGACGGTGAAGGCCTGCGTGAAGTCGGCAACAGCGTCTTCGTACCGCCCTGCGTACAGACGGACCATGCCGCGGCCGCCGAAACTCCACGGCGACAGCTGATCGCCCGATAGTGCCCGGTCGAAGTCCTGTTCCGCTTCTGCGAGTCGCCCAGCCTCCCACAACAGCCATCCACGTGTCGCGAAGGAGGGCGTGTACCCGTCATCGACGGAGATGGCGTGGTCAACGTTGGCGAGAGCTTCGGTCTCACGGCCGAGTCCGTGCAGGGCCCACGCGCGGAGTTCGTAGGGCCAGGCCCGGTCTCGTGGCCCGTGTTCATACGGGGCGGCCAGCGCCCTGTCCACCTCCCGAAGGGCCTCCGCGTGGCGGCCGAGGTTAAGGAGCAGGAGCGCGAAGTGGGCACGGTGCCACTGCGTTTTGGCATCCAGGTCGGCCGCCCGCGCCATGTCGTGGAGTGCTTCGTCCCACCGCTCCAGGCCGCAGAGACACCGGGAGCGTTCTGCGTAAGCCCAGGTGTACTCGGGGTCGATGGCGAGCGCGCGATCCAGATCGGCCAGGGCGTCCTTGTAGCGTTTCTCGATGCGGTAGACCTCGGCACGACTGGCCCGGGCCCACTCCTGATCGGGGTCGAGTTCGAGAGCCTGGTCGAAGTCTGCGAGCGCTGCGTCGCGGTCCCCGGCTCCAAGGTTGATCTGCCCCCGTACCGTGTGCGTCCAGGCGTCGGGCCGGACGCGGATCGCCTCGTCCATGTCGGCGAGCGCGTCCGCCGTGTTTCCCATCTGCTCATGGGTGAAGGCGCGCTCCACCAGGGCGTCGGCGTTCCGCGGCTCCAGGACCAGGACCGCGGTCAGGTCGGTGAGCGCTGCCTCATTCCGCCTGGCACGCCGGTGCAGTCGCCCGCGCACGAGGCGGGCGTGCAGCTGCCCTGCGGTGTCCATACCGGGGTAAGCGAGCAACGCATCAAGAAACGTCAGGACGACCGCAGCGTCCTCCGAAGAAGCACCGCTCAGCCGTTGTGCCCAGGCATGCAGACCGTCGTCCGCAGCGTCTGTCCCGGCTTGGGCAAGGAGTTGAGTCCAGCGCCGGGCTGTGGCGCTTCCGTGCTCGCAGGCGTGCACGATCTCCCTGAGCGCCTCCGGTAGTGCAAGGCGCGGATCAGCACACAGGAGGTGGTAGGTCTCGTTGTACCGGTGTTCGCGCCAGGCCGCGTCACCCCAGCGTTCCGCGCTCGGCAGACTCTGCTCCAGCATCGTCCGCCAGCTGCGGAAACGTTCCGCGAGCAGCTCGTGCGCGGCACGCCAGCGGGTCGGGGACTGCAGGCGCTGCAAGCGCAGCATGGGAGCGCGTACGACGTCGTGGTAGCGGCAGCGCCCGGCCTGGTCGGTGACGAAGGCGAGGCGACGCATCCACTCGTACTGCTCGGCGGCCTCCACCGGGGCGACGGCGCGGTAGACGTCCTCGTCGAACTGAAGGGGAAGGGCCAGTGCCAGGGCGGCTGCCCGCCGCGCGGGGTCCGTCTCCCATTTCAGGAACCGCTCCACCGCCGTCCCCGAGGGATCCCCCACGGTACGGTCGGAGTCGGGCCGGGCCTGCGCCAGGGTGTGCACCAAGACCGGAAGCCGCCCGGACAGACGCAGAACGACCTCGACGACCCGCTCGTCGGCAACGCCCCGCAGGGCCAGCAGCGAGCGCGCCTCCTCCTCGGTGAACACCTCCAGCGGCACCTCCGTGATCAAGTCCAGCCAGTCACCCCAGGTCTGGTTGGCCAGCCGACCCTGCCCGGACAGCACGATCTGGACATTCGCCGGCAGCACGCCGTGCGTGTCGCCGAACGCAATGTCGCGAACCCACTCGTCCAGCACCGGGCCGGTGCGCTCGTACACGTCGAAGAACAGCACCATCCGGGGACGCCGCCGCGCCACGTCCGCCAGGTCCTGCAGGAACAACGGGGTCAGAAACCGCACCGGGTCCACGACGAGTCGTATGTCGTCGTGGGATCGCATCCGTGCACCCAGCGCGGCCCGCAGACGGTCCGCGCCCTGGGCGACCTGTTGGGGGTCAACGGCACCGGCGAACGCCCCGACGACCGGGACCATACCCAGGCCGGCCAAACCAACCTGCGCGGCAACCGAAGCGGGGAGCGAGGCCCCAGGCGGCTGCGCGGCGCCGACCCCCTCAGCCGCCTGAGTGTCGCGGGCCGACTGCATCTCGTGTTCACGCTGGCGGAACGTCGCCAGCAGCTTGTCGAAGCGGCGCAACTCCAGGCCCTGGAAGCCGAGCCGGTCGCCGATCTGCGCCATCGCCTCCACGGCGCCGTGCACATCGTCGTCGAGGTACACCGTGGCCGCGCCCTGATCGCGGGCGATCGTCTCCCACTGCCGCAACAGCGAGGTCTTGCCCACACCAGCGTTGCCCCGGACATGGAAGAAGAACTGGTAGTCATCGTCCAACGGATCCCGGGCAAGGTTCTCCCGGAAGACGCTGATCTCGTCGCGCCGGCCGACGAAACCGCTCCGGCGACGGCGCCGGATCAACTCCTGGCGTGACGGCGGCAGTTCTGGCATCCCGCACCCCCCGGCCGCCAGTATGACAAGGCGGCCCCGCAGCTGGGGTGCTGACGCCGATGCCTCCATGGTCAGTGCTTGTCCTGCCGTGACGAACGCTCGGTACTCCCCGATGGCGGCCGTCGGCTCCTAGCGGGCTGCGCCGGAACCCCGCCCCGCATGTGGCACCGGCCCAGGACCTGGACGCGGCTGTGGCCGAGGTCTGCTCGGCACCGCGCCCGAGGCACGGCGCCCGGCAACGCCGCAGGCCTGTTGTGCTGTCGGTGCGCCTGTTGCCCCGGAGCAGGGAACATGGCCGCGTTTCTGCTGTACACCTGGCGGGGTGAAGCTAAATGACCTCAGCCAGTTGATGGCGCGCCGCGAGGACGGTGGCCTCACCTTTGATCGTTTCCGCGTTGATCCTTCGCTGGCTTCGCTCGGATGGCCAGACGACGTTCTCGAACAGTTCCTCTTCGACCACGGTGACAACGACGCGTTTCTGCGGGACTACGGGGGCATCGAACTTGAAGGGATCGTCTGGCGGCTTGAGACGATTCCAGCGGACGTCTTCAGCGACATGCCGACAGGCGCGTCCGAGGCCGACCTGATTGACTACTTCGCCGAGAACCCGGCCTGGTGGGTCGAAGTGCGCCCTCCAGCTGTCGGCCGGCACTGGGTGGAACACGGAACGTGGATGCGTGCGCCGATCCTGATCGACCGACGGCTCCTGGACCCGTCGTACCGCGGTCTTCAGGTCCTGGAAGGCAGAACCCGAGTCGGTGTTCTGCGAGGCCGCCTGCGCAAGGAACTACACGTCCGTTCCCACCATCAGGCTTGGGTCGGACACCCTGCGACATAGACGCCGATCACAACAGAAGTCCAGTGCGCTGACTCGCACGCCCTGGCGCCGCTCCCACACCCTGACGGAACGGTGTCCGCGATGCCGCACCGCCCCGGCCTGGAACGACCCGGTTGTCAGTGCTGCCTGACAAGGTTCGCATCATGTTCGAGGGACTTGATGACGTCGACTGGGCGTCGCTGGAACACGCATACGGCACAGCCGAGGAAATACCCGCTCTGCTACGGACGCTGCGGTCCCCGAACGCCGAGGAACGCAGCAAGGCCCTGGACCGCTTCTACAGCGCCGTCCACCACCAGGGCAGCGTCTACTCCTCCACCGCGGCCAGCCTGCCCTTCCTGTTCGAGCTGGCCGTCGACCGTGCCACGCCCGACCGGGCCTCCGTGGTCGCGCTGGTGGTCAGCATCGGGCGGGAGTCCCTCGATCGGGGCTTCGACGATGACGGCACCGAGATCGACTACTACCCCCCGGCCGGCTGCGCGCAGGCCGCCGCCTTCCTGCGCGCCCGGGGCATGGAGTTCGCCGAACTCGTCCGCGCCCCGGACCCGAACGTGCGCCTGGCCGCGATCCCCGGACTGGGGCTGTTCCTCGACGATGCCGGCCAGGCCGCCGCCCTGCTGCGCGAGCGGCTGGCCGCCGAGCGCGGTATCACGGCCCGGCTGCGGATCCTCGACGCGGCCGCCACTCTGGCACTGCGCCTGCCGGCGGCCGCACCGTACGCGGAGGACTGGCTCGCCGAGCTCGCCGCCACCCCGGCCTGGGGGCCGGTGACCCGGCTCGCAGCCCTGATCCAGCGCGCCCGCTGTACCCCGAACGACATCGGTGACGACGTCGTACCGACGGCCGTCACCCTGCTGCACGAAAGCGCCCGCACGCTGCCCGCGCAGCCGATCACACCAGCCCCCAGCCGCCCGTCCGTCTCCGCCCAGGGCATTCCGCCCCAGATCGTCGCCGCCTTCGAGCATCTCGACCACAGCACACGGATGTACGCCCACACCACGAGCCTGCTGCGCACCTTCCACGACCTCCTGGGCCACCGGGTGGCCGAGCGCACCGCGGTGCTGGCCGAGCAGCTGGCCAGCCCCGACCCCGGCACGCGCCTGGACGCGGTCCGGATGGCCGGGGAGCTGATGCGGACCTGGCGCGGCGACCACACCCGCCTCCTCCTGTTGGTCGCCGGCCAACTCACCACGGCCGACCTGGAGGTGGCCACCGAAGCAGCCGGCGTTCTGGAGGCCTGCCACCCGATCGCCGACCCGGCCCGCGAAGCACTCGCCGCGCACGTCGACGCCCAGCGCGCTGCGCACGGACCTGGCGTCTGGAGCGCGCTCGATGCGCGGCTGCGCAAGAGCCACCAAGCGGCCGTCCGGGCCCTGGTCCGCCTGGGCGATATCCGTGCGCTGCCGAGTCTGCTGGCCGCGCTGGACGGCGGCGTCGATGCCTGGCGCGCCATCCAGGTCGCACGCCATCTGCCGCAGGCGGCACACGAGTTGGTGCCCCGGCTCGGCCACCACCTGCGCCGCCTCGACCTCGCCCAGGAGTGGACCACGATGAGCGTCAACGCCATCCTGGCCGCCCTCGCCGCACTCGACGACACGACCGCCATCGAGCTAGTGGTCGACGCCCTCGACTCCTCGGTCCGTCACGAGCAACACGGCGTCACCGCGTCAGCGTTGAAGGCACTCGGGACGTTCGGCCCGGCGGCGTCCGACGCACAAGAGACGATCCGGTCGCTGACCACCCACACCGACGCGCACGTACAGCCCGCCGCCGTCGCCGCCCTTTGGGCCGTCGACGGCGACCCGGCCGAGGTCATGCCGCTCCTCCTCGAGCTCCTCGACGACCCGATCACCTTCCGCATCAGCGAAGCGGCCGACGTGCTCGCCGAGATCGGCCCGCCCGCCTCCGCCGCCCTGCCACGCCTGCGGCGACACTTGAAGCACGGCTATGAGTGGGTGCGGGTGCCGTGCGCGGCAGCGCTGTGGGAAATCGGCGGCCAAGCCGAGGCGCCGGCAGCCCTGGACGTCCTGCTGCAGGCCGTGGCCAACAACCCGGCGACGGCCAACGCGGTCGTGGCGTGCCTGGACCGCATGGGCGCCCTGGCGGCACCCGCTGTGCCCCTGCTCCGCGCGCAACTGGCCCTGGCCAAGCGCGGCGACGGGTTCCAGACGCTCGAGCGCGACGAGGAGCTCCAGCGGGTCGCCCGAGCCCTTATCGCCCGGCTCGATCCTCCGGAGCAGGGACTGACGAGCTGATCGAGGAGCGAGAGGACCGCCGGGCGCAGGAGCGTCCGTGGTCAGTGCTTCTCCCCGCCGTCAATTCGTCGGCGATCCCATCGTGACTGAACGCAGCCGTCAGCAGGAAGGGCGTGCCAACGAGCTTGGAGAGCATGGACACTGATTTGCGGAATCGCTGATGGTCGCGAGGGATGGAATACCCGCAAGAAGAGCCCCGACCGTGATCAGCAGGAGGCCCCAGATCTGAAGTCGCAGGCCGCCAATGGCGAGCTCGCGAGTCGTCGTCAACAGCTTTGCGGAGTGGTCGTTGAGCGCCGTCCATACGCGTTCGTGCTCGACCCCGTTGTCCTCCCGCAGCTGATCGACCACAGCACTCAACGATGTCAGTCCATCAGCAACGGCTTGGAGATCCGGGACCACCGGCCCGTGGGTGGCTTTGATAGCCCCCGCATCGACTCCTGCGCCAATATCGCCCGCACGCACATAGCGGTGTGGGATCGGTTTCCGCAGGGCTCGGAGCACTATCTGGTTCACGCGACTCGCTCCCGCCTTCAGCCGGTCACGCAGCCAGCCACACCAACGAATCATTGGCGCCCAGAACAACTCGACGCCGCGATGACGGCGCCACGTCTTCGTGAAGCCGATCAGTGCCAGGGACGCGCCAGCTGCTTGCAGAACCAAGCCCACCAAGACCAACCACCACGAACCCGTCATCCACCCACGTTACGAAGCTGTCGGGCGGCCAGCCTTCGACCCGCGCGGCCGGACCGTCACGGTCCCTCCAGCGAGTGAACTTGCAGCCGGCGGCCATCACACTCAATCCGCGAACTGCGAGGGACCGGCCGCCCTTGCTGCCTGCCGTTGCGTCGAGTCGGAGCAGGGAATCGCCGCCTTTCCCGGCAGGGGGCGCGGTTAGATGGGCGAACGGGTTGCGTCGAAGCCGCGGCTGCCATGTTCACTCCTCCGCGCCGTCGTCGGCCTCGTCGGTAATCCAGTGCTCAGGGACGAGGGCTTCTCCGTTGCTTTGCCTCCATCGGGCGCGCACCGCACTACGGAACGGCTCGGCGTCCAGGTCAGCATGCTCAAGGACGATGACCTGGAAGGAACCATCGAGAGACTCGATGCTCGAGGCGATCGTCTTGTAGATGTTGAGGAGTGTGGCTCGGGCGGATCCGAATCCGCCGCCGCGGGTCTCATCGGGAAATCCTGCTTGCGAGGGTTGATCAAGAATGAGGAACCGAGGGACAGGGCTGCCGATCTCCTTGAACCACTCGTGCAGGCTCAGCATGGTCGCGATGTGATAGCCCAAGTAGTTGTGCCCGCTGCCCATTTCCGACATCTTGACGGGCCCACGCTGTGTGTCCGCAATTAGGGTCAGTCCTCGAGGGTCGAGGCGGATGGGATCGTTACGATGTTCCAGTTCCAGAGCGATGGCCTTGGCCTGGATCTTCTGGTTGACAAGGGATAGATAGCTGCTGAGAAGGTCCTCTTGAGCACTGTTGCCGAGTTGTTCTTCGAGCGAGGCGATCTCTAGTGCGAGTTCCTCCCTGCGGTCCTCAACCGGGGCTTGAACGTGCCGGGTCAACGTGTCGAGGAAGAGGCTGATCCTGCCTTGGACGACAGCTGCCCGGTGACGCGGATCATCCTGGGCAGCGGCCCTCTGGCCAGCGCTCAGGACCTCAATTTCCTCCTGGTTGCGGGCCAGCGCTGAGCGTAGATCCGCAAGAGCGTCTTCTTCCTCAGCTATGCGGGCGTTGATGTCCGGTGTCGCTTCTCCGATCGTGGACATTTCAGCATCTAGGCGCTGAAGGTCAAGCCTCATGAGCTGGGTGGTCCCAGCAGCGTCGGTCGTTTGGCTGCCGCACACCGGGCACAGGTTGTCTTGTGGCGGCATTTCCGGATGCGCCCGATACAGCAGGCCGAGGGTGGCGAGCCGGGCGTGCTGCTCACGCACCTGGCCGAGGAAGTCGTCCTTCTCCCTGGCGATCGTCTTGAGATTTGATATCCGTACGCGGGTCTGGGAGTAGGCCTGGCGCGAGTCGCGTCGCGTCTCATTGAGAGCCGATAGCGGATCCTCTCCTGCGGGAGGTTCTATGTCAGGGACGGCCGTCTCGACGGCTTCGCGAAGTCGGTCGACGATCTCGTCGTTGGACAGGAGACGTCCTGAGGGAAGTCGAGCAAGCAGGTGAGCCTCGATGGCTTCCCCGTGCAGTCCCGCCGCCGTGCCGGAGGCGTGCTGGAACGGTCGGGCAGCCTCAAGACGCTCCTGCTGTTCGACCAGCTGCCGGCGCAGAAGCCGGAGACGGTGTTCAAGCTGGGCGCGTTCTGGATCCACGGCGCCCAGGAAGTAGGGCAGCATCGCTCGCAGGGCGGGGCGGTGGAAGTCGTCCATCTGTCCGTGAAAGAGAAGGTCCTGGTTGGCGACCTCGTTCTGCTCCTGCAGACAGAAGAACAAACCGTGCCGGACAGACGGGGAGAGCTGACGGGGGCTGCGTGCCACGGGCAGCTGCACAGATGGGTCGATGCCGGCGAACTTGGAGAGGACCTTCTTCGCAATGTCCAAAGGCGTGGAGAAGGTCAGTGTCGTGTAGTCCGGAGGAGGGGCTCCGTCTTCCTGGGAGATTACGCAGAGAGTGCTGTTGGTGGCTGCCTTGCCGACGGGGGCGGGGCGGGCCACGAAAAGCTGCTCGTCACCCTTGACGATGGTGAGCGCGAAGACATGCACGAAGTTGCGAAGTGCTGCGCCTCGGATGACGAACTCGTCGCTGCCTAGGCAGTAGTCGACGATCGTCAAGATGGCGCTCTTTCCGCGCCGGGAGTCACCCGTAATGATGTTGAGCGAGCCCAGCTCGAACGGAACGGTACGAACCTCACCGTCCCGCCGATAGATGGAGATGGCGCGGATCTGGAACGTCAAGGCCGGACTCCTAGCAGGGTCATGACGGTACTGATGCTGCCGGCGCTGGGGAGCCAACGCCCCAGCAGCAGCGCGGCCTTCTGGACGGCGATGACATCGTCGCTGCCACCCGTGATCGTCTTCTTCAATGCTTTCTTGGGCACGTGGAGGAGACCTTCTGCGTCGCAGGCCAGCGTGCGTGTTTGCAGGGCCATCAGCAGGCCGGGGCGAACGACGTCGGCCATTGCCGTGGCGTTCAGCGTCATCGACGTGCGCACCGTTGGATGCTCCTGTACCCAGCGGTGCAGTCCGCTTGCGATCGAGCCCGGCAGCTCGGCGCGGATCCTCGGCTGCAAGGCCATCACGGCGGCGAGGGTGGCAGTGACGACCGGGCACGGCGTTCCGAACTCCGCTTGGTGGCCTTGCACCGCGCGAGCTGCGACAAGGCCCGTGAAGGCGGGGTTGTACAGGGCTCGCTCATCGCGACTGAGAGCGCTGAACTCACTCATACGGACGTGGTCTCCGCAGGCTCAAGTACGGCCATGAGTCGAGCGATGAAGTCCATGTGCCAGCCGATCTTGTAGTCGTCGGCCAGGATATGGAACGACCCCTTGGCGACGAATGGTTCATCGCACTCAGGACGAATACGTCGCTGAGCTTCCGTCATCGCCCACCGGTAGATCGTTGTGGCTGCGGCGATCTTCTCTGCTTCAGCCGCCTCGACGCCGAGGGTGTCGACCATGTCATCGAAGAGCTCTTCCCACTCCTCGATCAGACGTCGCTCATAGCGGCTGAGCTCTTGGGGTAACAGCAGGTTCTCGTTGAGCCAGCGCGAACGTTGGGTGACAGCTCTCATGTAGTCGCGCACCGCCCTGTTCACACGCCGTGAGCCCAGTTCGATGAGCTCCAACTGTCGTACGAACGGCTGGCCGGAGTATTTGACGAAGTCAGCTTCCATCTCAGCGATGTCTTCGTCGATGGGCAAATTTGCCCGTCCGAACTGATTGCGCAGATCGGAGAAGACCGCATCAAAGTCCAGCCCGGTGATCGCGTCTAGGCCGCCGGCGCGCAGTTGCCGAATAGTGCGCCGGAAGAACCAGCCTTCCAGGCGGATGAGGAACGATGTGGCGTGATCACGGCCCACGGCCGTGATCGCCGCTTGCCGCAGCTTCTGCTCGACGGCATCGACGTCGGGAGCGTTGCCGATCACCTGGATCTTGGACACCATGCGTTCCAACTGTGCCGGCTGCAGGAGATCGAAGGCTGCGAATGCCTTCGCCAGAGCGTCACTCTTGGAGATCCTGCGCGTGGTCTTCAGTGCCTCCAGCGCGTTCCGCTCGTCGCGTTGTCGGGACCCCTCGGGCTGCAGCATGCTGCCCACCGATCCGGCGGGCAGTTCCGCGGTGGTGAGCAGAATGAGGTCCGTCTGAGCGAGGTCGAGTTGCTCATGATGGATCGCGTGGGCCCAGATCCGCAGGGTCTTCCACAAGTCCACGCTTGCATTGGTCATCCGTGTACCAGGGGCGCGGTGTTTGAGCTGGTAGTACGTCCGTCCGTCGCGACGGACCTCCTCGATGTCGTCCCCCGCCTCGATGGCCAACGCCCAGTCAAGGTTTCCGAGACGTCCTACGCACAAGTGCAGGGCTTCACGGAGCTGGTAGACGTAGCCGAGCGCGGACGCCGAAGCTTCGAAATCCGGTTCACGCTCCACCATGTTCAACCCCCTGCAGGCCTGTGCTCACTGCGAGTAATCCGATGGTGTCACACCCGGTCGATCACTGACATCCCTTTCGTCCGACAACCTTGGTATCCGTGGCCGCCCCGCGTGCTGAGGTCCTGCAGTGGGGCTGCTGAACCTCGTAGCCCGGGCGCCCGTTGCACTTGGATGGACCTACCCGCCGAATACGCCCTGGCAAAAGGCCATGTCGCGGGCCAGACGCCGGTAGGTCACGCCCATCCAGCTGTTGGGGCGCGGGCGAGGGGTTGGAGGCTATGTCGAGTACGCCTTGTTGCAGGGCAGGGTGGGCCACCGCACGCGATCTTGCCCTCCGGTTCAGTAGGCTCCCTGCCCGGACAGCACCGCGCCCAGTGTGCGGGCGAGGATGACCAGGTCGAGCCTTGCGGAGTGGTGGTCGACGTAGTCAAGGTCCAGCCGCACGGCTTCTTCCCAGGGCAGGTCCGACCGACCGGAGATCTGCCAGAGGCCCGTGAGCCCGGGTTTTACCACCAGCCGCCGGCGGATGTCCGAGTCATAGGCTTCCACCTCTTCGGGCAGTGCCGGCCGGGGGCCGACCAGGGACATCTCCCCCCGGAGCACGTTGAAGAGCTGCGGCAGCTCGTCCAGGCTGTAGCGTCGCAGGACGCCACCGACTCGGGTGATCCGCGGATCCCGTCGGATCTTGAAGAGCAGGCCGCTGTCGTTACTGTTGGTGGCCAGGCGTTCGGCGAGCAGCCGGTCCGCATTGGCGACCATGGTGCGGAACTTCAAGAGCGGAAATGTGTGTCCGTTGAGGCCGACGCGTGTCTGCCGGTAGAAGACTGGTCCCCGGCTGTCGGCTTTCACTGCGCAGGCGGTCATCAGCATCAACGGTGCGAACAGGAGGAGCAGCAGGCTGGCCATGCATCGGTCGGCCAACGGCTTCAGCACTGGCCAGGCTCGCCCGCCGCCACCTGGCGCTGCGGCCGACGCGGAATCCCGGTCCCGTCCGTCGCTCCCCACGCCCCGCCGGTAGACGAGTGCCTCGGTGGGTAGTGCCTCGCCACTTAGCCGCATCTCGACGGCGAGCATCTCGTGGTGGATCTCCGTCAGGGCGTGTGCCAGGACACCAACGACCACGGCGGGCGATCTGCTCGGCAAGGGTGCCTTGCGGGTAGGGCGGGGCATACGGTGTTTCGGCGGTAGCCGGTCCTTGCCGGTGACGGCGGTGTACAGCTCGGTGCAGAGCTGTGCCGCCCGAAGCACGTCGATCCGGCACTTCTCACGCCCGGCGACTGCCCGCGGTGTGCGCCGCTCGGCCCAGCCGCGACGGTCGAAGCAGGCGTCGACGCGGCGCTTGACGTCGTCGAGCAGGTCCGTCAGCGCTTCGCGCAGCTGCCGAGCTGTCGTGTTGCCTGCGTCCAGGTTCCAGCGTTCGCGCGCGAGTTCGGTGGCCAGCTCGACATCCAAAACGAGTGCGCCGATGTCGCAGGCGTCCGAGGCGCCGGTCCTCTGCGCCAGGTCGAGCAGGGCAGGGGCGGCTCCGGCCGCGGCGTACTCGCGCGCCGACGCGGTCTGGACGGCCGACAGGCGGTCGGTTGGGAGGTTGACCGGTGGATAGGCGAGCCGGGGAGCTCGGGCCGATGACGGCCGGTACAGCGGCCAGAAGCGGCCGTCTTGCCGGGGCGACCGGGTGCCGGTCCAGAAGGCGTGCGGGGAGAACCCGGGCACGTCGCGCTCCAGCACTGCGTCGATCTCGCTGCTGCGTGGGGGCCGGTACCACGAGCCCGAGCCCGCCTGCGCCGTCAACCACTCGCAGAACCGCGCCACGTCCTCGAACCGCAAGCCGACGGCCGGCTCGTCGTCCTGGCCAGGCGGGTAGACCTGGTCGTCCCAGTGGTCGGGCACGAGGCACCCGCCGTCCTCGGGACGGGTGTCCAGGAAGTACTGGTACTCCAGCCAGGTGACGGGCAGGCCGACAAAGCTGTTCCGGCCGATCGCAATGTCCTGGGCGGGCCGCAGCCGCAGCCGCGCCTGCGCCGCGATGTGCCGGCTGGCCGGGTTCTCCCGCGCGTCAGCAGGGCTGATCAACCGCGCCACGGCGTCCCTGCTCGCCTCGGCGACCTGCTGGGACTCCGTGATGCACTGCGCGGCCAGCGCAAGCATGGCCGGATCGTCCGCCTGGCTCAGGCAGGCGTCGACGATCGCGGTGGCGTCCGACATGGTGCAGTACAGGTGGACCGTTTCGCGCCACCAGGGCTGGTCGAGCCATGCGAGGAGCTGATCCTGGAGCTGCTCTTCGCGGATGTGCTCGGCTGCCAGGTACTCCTGCAGTGTCAGATGGGCGAAGGCGTAGACGCCGTGTTCCTTCTCCACCAGAAGGCCTGACGAGCCTTCGACGCTTCGCAGGAAGTCCGCGGGCTCTACCGCGTCCGCCACCCGCGCGAGGGCGGGCGCGATCACCTGGGCCGCGTCCGTTGCGGGCAGTTCAGCCAATCCGCGGCACATCATCGTGTGGGCGAGGGCGCGTAGCACGGCCCGCTTGCGCCGGCCTGGCATGTCGAGGGTCACGCCCCGGGCTTCGTGGCGTTTGCCGAGGAAGACCTCGCAGATCTCCGCGTAGAGCTCGGTGCGGCTGCCCGGCAGCGCACCCTTGTAGTGGTGGACGTTGGCCACCATGGTCAGCAGCAGAGGGTTCGCGGTCAGTTCGTACAGGCCCGGGTTCTCATCCAGCCGCGACAGTAACTCCGCCGCGCCGCGCCGGGCGGCCAACCGGGAGGAGTCGTTGTCGGCCCCGTGGGAACGGATCGCGATGGCCCGGTACCACTGCTCGGCGAACAGGGTGATCTGACGGGTCGATAGAGGCTGGACTTCCACCACGGTCGCCCCAGCGAGGGGTCGGCTGCGGTAGCCGAACGGGCGGCTGGTGAGCACGAACTGGTTCCCCGACCAGGCCGCGGACTGCTCCTCGATCCAGTCTGCGACGGAGACACGCGCGGTGTCATCAGGCAGCTCATCCAGTCCGTCCAGCAGGAGCAGAACGTTCCCGGCGCGCAGGTTGGACTCCACCCACGACGGCGGTTCCCCCTGGTCGAGTTGGGCGAGACAGCGCCGTAACAGGTCGGGCAGCGTCCCTGCCTCCTCCGCGAACCACCGCTGGTGCTCGCGGAGGTTCACCAGCAGCGGCATCATGCCCGGTAGGCCCGTTGTCCGCGCAGCCCGGCCGCCAGTGGCCAGACGGAAGGCCACGTGCCGCAGCAAAGTGGTCTTGCCGGAACCCGGCGGCCCGATGACGGCCAGTACCGTTCCCTCCCGCCGGGCCCGCCGCAGCCAGTACCAGACCGACTGTTCACCCCGGGCCGGGTCCGCAGCGTGCTGACGCACCGGGTCGGGCGTCAGGACGTGCACAGGGGTAGGCACCAGTGACAGCGAGACCAGGACGTCCTGCATCTCGAGCGTGTACTCTCCCGCGGTCGACAGGCCCTTCACGTCCATGTAACGGGTGCTGGCCCGAACGTACTTGAGCAGTTGCCGGGTGTACGGGGACAGCCTGCGGCGGATCCACAGGTCGAGGGAATCAGCGGCACGCGTGACCCACCGCCCACGCAAGTCGCGCACCACCGCGCCGACGAAGGCGGCGCCAGCGACGACCGCCTCGTAGACCAGCAGCAGGCAGAAGGCGAGCAGGGGATGCTCCCGCAACTGCGCGGACCGGACGACGGCGGCGACGGGAAACCCGACCGACACCAGAACCAGCAGGCCCCCCTGCCCCAGCCGGCGCAACCACGCCGAATCGCCGCCCATGCGCCCCCCGACCCCTGCACCGCCGAATGGCGCCCATGATCCCGCCAAGCCCGCCCCGGCGCAGCCGTTCCCGGAAATTAGCGTCCGGCCTCGAAGCGGCTTACCGCTCCGCACACTACCGGTGGGCCCGGCTGCGTCAGCGGAGGTCTTACCTCTTTTCTGCGGCGGCCCGGTAGCCGAGGCCATCCTTGCTGGAGTGACGGGCGGGGGCGCCAGCATCCCGTGCTGCGCTGAAAACGACGAGGATCTCCAGCGGGTTGCCCGTACCCTCATCGCCCGGCTCTCTCCATTGGCCGGATCCCCCAGTGCGCGCACCGTCTGATCAGGCGTCGCTTCGCTGCTGAGACCACGGGCTCCTGTCGGTGTACGACGACGGCAGCTGGCGCCCGACCGAAGCCGAGTTCGAGTTCTCCGGAGCCTTGACCCGGACGCCCTCTGAGATACAAAGCCAGGCGGGACCCGTCACCGGCATGGAGGTTTGTAGCCGATTTGCGGTACGTAGCGTTTCCAGTCGGTTTCGAGAAGGGCGTCGGGCCCGGTGAAGCGGCAGACGTCGTCCGAGGCTCGAGAGACGCTGGTCTCCCACAAGCGCGCCGTGTCGTCGCTCGCGCCGCTCGCGAGCAGCGAATTCGCTCCGAAAGCAACGGAATTGACAGTGTTGGTGTGTTGCTGAAGCTGGCCGACGAGCTGGGGGTCGTGGTGGTTTCGGACATCCCAGAGCCATACCGATTGATCGAAGCCGCCGGCGGCGAGCTGCCGCGCGTCCCGGCTGAAGGCCAGCGAATTGACCAGTTCGGTGGGGCCGGACAGCTCCGCCGTGAGCTTCGGCTTCGTGGGGTCGTGCACGTCCCACAGCAGAACAGCGTGGTCGTTCTTCCCGCTGGTGGCTCCGCCGGCGGCGACGTAATGGCCGTCCGGGCTGTACGCGATCTGGCTGAAGACGAAGGTCTGGCCGGTCCCCGTGGGTAGGGACTTGGGCAATTCCTCGCCCAGGCGCCTGGGGTGGCGCGGGTCGGATATGTCGAGCAGGTAGACGCCCACCACCGAGCCGACCGCGAGGGTGCGGCCGGTGCGGTCGAAGGCCACCGTCTTCACCTCGCCGAAGGAGTCCTGCCTTCCGGTTGGCCTGATGGGCGGGTACTTCTTGGGCCGGTGGGGGTCGTGCACGTCGTACAGATAGACGCCGCCGTCGGTTGAGCAGATGGCCAGCACCTTGCCGTCTGGTGAGAAGGCGACGCAGGCGGGCTGGTTCTTCATGCCGGGTTTGATGTGCGCTTCACGGACCGGGCGGCGTGGATCGTGGACGTCCCACAGGTCGAACGACCAACCTTCACCGCCGGCCACCAGGAGGGGACGGGCGGGAGAGAATCCCACGAGCGCGGCCCCCTTGGTGGCCGTTGTGCCGAGGTAGCTGGAGTGGTGGCTGTCGGCCACTTTCCACAAGGTTGCGCCGGCGGATCCGCCCACTGCGAGGGTGTGTCCGTCGCGGGCGAAGGAGAGCGAGAGCACCTCAGAGTTCGCCTTCGTGACGACCGGACCGGGCAGGTCCCAGAGCTGCATTCGTCCGTTGCTGTTGAGGGTCAGCAGGTTGCCGTGGGATGAGAAGGCGACCTGCAGGACGCTCGTCGGTTCGGGAAGGTGGTCCAGTTGGCGACCGTCCGCGACATCCCATATGCGGACCGAGTCGTCGCTTCCGGCGCTGGCCACCGAGCGGCCGTCGGGCGAGAAGGCCAGGGTGGCGATCCTGTTAACGTGGCCGACCAGCGTCTGTCCCTGCTGCCTGGGCCGGCGCGGGTTCCGCAGCGACCACAGGGTGATCGGTCCGGTGTCCGTTCCTACGGCCATCGTCCGCCCGTCCGATGACACACTCAGAGCCGACAGCACTGCAGTCGGCTCGGAGAGCAGCTTGTCCGGGCGCTGCGCGTGAGCAGCCCCTCCGGGCCACATCCAGACGCCGTGGTCGTCGATCGCGACAAGTTCACCATGCGGCAGGAAGGCGAACGCATTGAAATCGCCCGGCTTTCCGTCTGCGCCGGTCAGCGGAAAGGCCTGGCTGGTGTTGTGCAGATCCCACACCCACGGCACACCGTCATCGATGTGCAGGGCCACGAGCCACCGGCTGTCCGGGGAGAAGGCGATGTCGGAGAAGCCCTTGCTGATCGAGTCGACGCCTCCCAGCCGCACCGGAGTCAGCTCTCCGGACCGCTTGCTTCCCAGATGCCACAGCCATACGTCGCCGTGTGCCTGCCCGGCCGCGAGCAGCGTGCCGTCGTCGCTGAAGGCCAGTCCGCGCATGGCGTAGGCCGGGCCGTGGAAGTAGACCGGCAGCTTCCGGGGCTGGCTGGGGTGGGCGGTGTCCCACAGCTGAACCGCCGGGACACGTTCCACACCCTGCGTCGGGCTGAAGGTGGACAACAGGCCCACGGCGGCCAGCGGTTGGTGCCGTGCTGTGGCGATAACCCTCGTGCTGGCGCTCGGGGTGGCCAGCACCGCCGAACCCGGAGAGGCGACAGTGCTGAGCAGACTGCCCCGCGTGACCGAGTTGTTGTTGATGCGCAGACCCGCCAGCGCCATCTGCATGGACGTGGGGATGTCTCGGTCCTTGAGGACCAACGCGCTGGCCGCCGCCTGTTTTGATATCGCGGTCTGCCGCTGGATGTAGAGGTAGCCGGCGGCCACGACCGCCGCGGCGGCCAGCAGTGCCACCGCTCCGAAGAGTGCCCGCCGGAAGTTCTTGAGCCGTCGCCGGGACCGGCGTTCCATCTGCTCCTGCGCCGTCCCGGCCGCGAGGAATGAGGTGACCAGCGTCGGGACCTGTGTGGCGAAACGCGGAGTATGTGCCCATTCCAGGGCTTCGGCGAGGCGTGAGCCGCGGTAGACCAGTGCCGTGTTGCGACCGTCCTCGTGCCATTCCCCTGCCGCGTCGACGATCCGCTGGCGCAGGTACAGCGTGGCACGGTCCTCGTCGAGCCAGGAGCGAAACTTCGGCCACCGGCGCAGCAGCGCTTCGTGGGTGAGGGTCGCGCTCTCCTGGTCCAGGGTGATCAGGCGGGCGCTCGCCAGGCGCTCCGCGACCTGGCGGACGCTGCCCTGCGGGAAGCGCATCAGGCCGTGGGCGGGGTCGTCCAGCCGGATCCGGCGCCGGGTATCGTCGGTGTTCTTGGACAGTTGGACCATGCTGAGCAAGATCGCTTTGGCTATCTCCTCGCCGTCGCTGATGTCCTTCAGCCCGTCGTGGAAGACCTCGTCAGCGGTCTTCGCGACAGCCTGCCAGACGCCGCCGGTGCGCTCGTAGGCGCCGAGGGTAAGCCGCCGCCCCTCCCGCCCTTTGTAGGTCTCCAGCAGCGCGTGGGACAACAGGGGAAGCACGCCCGATGCGTCATGGCCGGGCAGCGGCACGGCCGGGGGATCAGCGTCGCCGGGCGCCGACCGGGCGGCGTTGCCGGTGCGGATGTCGCTGAGAAGCCGCTCCACGAGTTCCGGGACGACATCAAGCCCCACCTGCTGGGCCGGACCCTGAACGGCCCGTCGAATGGCGTCGTCACCCATGGGGGGAACGAGGACATTGCGCTTCTGCAGGGCCTCGCACAGCCGGGGGTGCGTGGCGCTGGCGATGAAGTCGGCCCGCAGGACCAGCACGACAATGACCCGATCGCTCTGGGCGATGGCATCCAGCGAGGACAAGAACACGTCCGTCTCGTCCTTGCTGCGGGCCAAGGTGAACATCTCCTCGCTCTGGTCCACCACGAGCGTCAGCCCGTCGCCCATGGTGTCTGCCGAGCCGAGAAAGCCCTGCAGCAGTCCGAGCGCGGCCGAGGGCCGGGACCTCAGGCGATCCTCCGTCTCCTCGGGCGTCAGGCCGGCCGCGTCTGCCAGGACCGTGGCCAGGGACCGGAGCGGGTGCGGGCCAGGGGTGAAGGAGCGCTGCAGCCACAGGCCGGGCATGGTCTTCTCGAGGGCGGGCAGCAGGCCGGCGTGCACGACCGAGGACTTCCCCGCCCCCGAGGCGCCTACCACCGTGACCATGCCGCGGCGCTCGTGCGCGCCGCGGACGGTGGCCACGAGGAGATCGACGACCTCGCCCCGGCCGAAGAACAGCCCCGCGTCACCCGGGCCGAACGGTTCCAGGCCGAGATACGGGCAGTAGTCGACCGACTCGTCGGGGGGCTCGACGCCACGCGGCACGATCGCGGGCCGGCTCCGGTTCTCCGCGAGAACGATCTCTCCGGCCGTTCCCGAGGAGAACTGGGCCGGCGGCGGACAGCCTGCGTCCGGCAGGATGCTGCTCAGCCGGTGATAACTGTCCCTGACGGTGATGCGGCCGCCCAGCCGCGGATCCCCGAGGGCCAGCAGCTTGACCAAGGCGTTGGTGAAGGCCGTACCGCGGCCGTCAGACGCGATCACTGCGGGCGCGTCGCCGACCGCAGCCAGCACGTAGCAGCCGTGCGGAAGAGACGAGGAGAAGGGCTCGTAGCGCACGCTGCGCAGGTCCTTGCGGGAGCG
Organism: Streptomyces sp. NPDC002144; assembly: GCF_053593695.1. Classification (NCBI taxonomy): domain Bacteria; kingdom Bacillati; phylum Actinomycetota; class Actinomycetes; order Kitasatosporales; family Streptomycetaceae; genus Streptomyces; species Streptomyces sp. NPDC002144. The sequence continues at coordinate 11,791 of NZ_JBSFDB010000072.1, read as the reverse complement.
CCCGGAAAAGCAGCAGTCCAAGAAGACAGCGGTGCCCGACGGCCCGGTCCGCTCCAGCACCCGGCTCAGCATGCGAAACGACCAGCCGTGCTCCTCCGGTGCCGTGTGCGCGGCCTCGTCGGTCAGCATGTGCAGTTCGCCGCGCGCCCCGGCCCGGCCGTGACCGATGTAGAAGACCAGGAGCCCTTCCCCAGCGGTCCGCGCCGCGAGGGCGGCGGCGGTCAGGCGGCTGTCCGCCTCCGCCGCCGACGGACCGACGAGGACCTCCAGCCGCTCCTCGGGGATCCCGCACCGCTCCAGCAAAGTCACTTCCAGCGCACGGGCCGCGTATCTGATGGCCTGCCCATCAGGCCGGTCCGTTTCTTGTGGGGCGGGCGTGCCCACACCGACGATCACGATGGCCCGCAGTTCCCTTGGGGCGGCGGGCGCAGGGCTCATGACGGATCGTCCGACGAGTCGGTGTCCAAAAACTCCCGCAACTCTTGCAGCAGCCGGTCGTCGTGCTCCGGTGATCGGCTCACCCCGGCGACGGAGAAGGAACTCCCGTCCCGCCGGGTCACCTTGATCGTGAGATTTCCCTTGCGGGTACGCAGCCAGGTGGTCAACACGCGTGCCACTGCCGCTACCGCCCCGCCCGACGATCCGAGCGTCAGCAGAAGCGTCCCCAAATTGTTCCCAAGCGTGCCCGGTTGCACCTCTCCCGGGAGATGAGCAACCGCGTCGGCGAGCTCCTCCTCGTCAGCGAGATGGTCGAGCAGAGAAAAAAGATCATCATGACCGGCCTCGTCACCGGCAAGACCGACGATCACGTGTGCTGTCATCCTGTTCCCCCTGGCACACCCGCAGCGTGGCACTGCCGCACCCCCCACAGGTGCGATGCAGCAAGCTAGCAAGACGACCCGGCGGATGCGGGCAAAACAAGAGGGCCCGCATCGCACTTGGCCGGTCGGCCGGGACCGCCCGGGCAGCAGATCACCTCATCGTCGACCGGCACGGCACACCGTTCGCCGTCTCCCCGATCGGCGGACACCGCTACGACACCACACAGCTGATCCAGCTGCCGCGATACCGCATATACGCGGGATGCCCGGCTGGCTTTGCCGACGGCCCCGGGGTGTGCTCGCCGACTGCGGATCCTCCCTCGACGGGCATCGACGGGCGTGCGGCCCGTACTTGGTGATGACCTGCTGGTAGGCCGCTGCCGTCGCGGCGGACCGTGCCCCGGCCTGCCGCGGCTTCGACACGCACGCCTCGTTCGAGCCGACGGGGCCGGAGGGACGGCGGGTGCGGCGCACCTGGGCCTGGCATCCAGCGCCTTCGGGTCGAGCCCCGACCACTTGTGGCCGGTCGCGAAGAACTTGCTGCGGGCGAGGACCGTCAACATGGCATGCCGCACTCAACGACACGATGCCGACTCTGCCTGACAGCGATTCCCGGTGGCGTCAGCGAACCGGCCGCCGTATCAGCGTGGCTCGTTGTAGCCGGGAAGTCCCAGTGGGCTGGGGGTGAGGGGGAGGTTGTCGTCGGGGGCGTCGGCGAGATAGATGCGGTAGTGCTCGCCGTCCTGGGGGCGCAGGACGACTTTCATGCCGGCGGCCCGCCCTGCGCGAAGGGCTTCGATGGCTTGGAGACCGTTGTCGGCGACGACGCGCGCGTGGAAGAGATGGACGGGGCCGATGTCCATGTTGTGTCCGCCGAGGGTGATCTCGAATCCCGGGGGGCTGACGCGTAGGCACTGTGGCTGCTGGCCCAGGACGGCTCGCAGGGCGGGATCGTCTTGGCCGTTGAGGGTGACAGTGATCGTGCGGGCGGGGCGATAGGCAACGCAGCGGCCTTCGATGAGGAGGCGGGCGATGCGCAGGTCGATGCGCTCGAGGCCGGTGCAGTCCAGGGGAACGGGGAAGAAGGTCTCGCAGTGACGCTGCACGACGTCCAGGTCGGAGAGGTAGAGGAGGAGGCTGTCCACCTCGGCGACGTCGCTGGCGCTGCCGGCTCCGGCCATGGTTCCGGAGCCGGCGGCTTGGCCGTTGATGTTGACCTGGAATGAGCCGCCGCGCAGGAGCCGGCGATAAAGGCGCAGGACGTTCATGGCCTCGGCGGGCGTCCGACCTTCCAGGTCGAAGGAGTACCTCAGGGCTCCCGCCGCCTGGTGGTCAAACGGGACGAGGACCTGCAGGCGAGCGCCGTGAACGGCGGCCTCCACCGATCGGCCTACTCCTCCCGATCCCATCGCGATCAGGCGTCCGGCGTACCGTCCGGCCCGAGTTCCAGCAGTGTCGAAGAACTGGATCTCGGCTGCGGCATCGGCCTCGACGACGAGGGGTAGAGGTCTCCAGATCACGCCGACGTCGGTGACGGTATCCGTCAGCCACTCCGGGCCTTCGATGGTCAGACTTTCCACCGCCTCGGGGTCGAGGCGCACCTCCTCAGCAACGCCGTAGCCCAGTGCCCGGTTCAGGGCTGCGCGCACATCCGCGTTGATTGCCTTCGCACGGGGCGTCAGAAGCAGCCTGACCGGGCTGACTTCGTGCGCGAGCGCGTGCTTGCCGCGCAAGGTCTGGATCACCATGTCACCCTGGCGTGTGAAGTCCCACGTCCAGTGAGGATCGATACCGTCCGCTCGGCTGCCCAGAGCACGCACCCGTTCGACCAAATCGCCGCGATCGGCCAGGAGAGCCTTCTCCCGGCCGTAGTCCCGGGCCGCTTCGCGGGCCTGGTCCCGGGTGAATGTGGCTTCCAAGTCCGCGTGAACGGCGAAGCCGTTGTCGAGGGCGGCCCGGTCCATGACGGACACCTTCACCGCCTGACCGTCAGAGAGCTTGTCGACGAAGGAACGCTCGGAGGAGGTGAGAGCGCAGGGGACCACGAGCGTCCACTCCACCGGGTCGTGCTGCACGGCCCGGCGAAACGACTGCTGAATCGCCCGACGCCGGCCTCGATGGGAACCGGGGAAGCCGTCGGGGTGGTACTTGAGTTGGAAGATGTGCAGGCCAGCATCCGTACGAACCATCACGTCGATGCCGCCGTCGCCCCCGCGCCCGTTGACCGCGATCGCCTGGCCGTCGAACATCCTAAACAGCAGTGCCTCGACATGCCGGTCGAAGGCTGGCTGCCCGATACGCTCCCAGTCGATCGCCACTCCGCGCCCCTCCCCCTCGTAGCTCGCATCCTCACATACGAGTCCGACACTGGTACCGCAGACGGAAGCTGGCCAGACGGAGGACGGACACCCGCACTGACGAGCAACGCCTGTCAAAGCAGGTTCGCTATCCCCACTAGGCGGCGGTGGGTGAAGACAAGGTCGCGGATACGGCCCACGGCCTGGGGCGCGGTGTGGGCCAGGACCGGAAGGGCGTGGTGCCAGCCGTCGCCGGCGAGTGCATCGGCCAGGAACTGGTGTGCCGGGATGGCGGCTTGTGTGGTGTCGGGCGGCATATCCAGCAGGGCCAGGCAGCGCAGTGTGTCGCTGAAGACGGTGGTGCTGCTGTCCCAGGTCGGCTGCAGCTGGGTGGAGGTCTGGGTGAGGTAGGCGGCAACGGCGGCGAAGGCTTGGGCACGGTCGGCTGGATCGCGGTGGAGTTGAGCGGCGTGGTGGGCGGTGTCGTAGTCCTGGAAGACGGCGAAGGCGACGGCGAAGGCGTCGGTCGGGATCTCTGACGGCGGAGCGTCCGACCAGTTGCGCCAGGACCGGTGGAGTGCCTGATGGGCTTCCTCGCGCTGGCTGGGGGAGGCGACGATGACTGCTACGAGGATTTCTTCCAGCGTGGCCTGCTGTTGTGCGGCCCGCTGCTGGGACCATATGCGCTCGATCGCTTCGTCGATCCGCTCCCTGCTGGGCGGGTGCGTGTCGCCGATCGCGACCGCGAGTTCAGCGAGTTCCACGATGCGGCTGCCGTGCCCGGACGTCGTGGCCACTATGCGTTGGCACTGTTGGTCGATGAGGTGCGTGGCCTGCTCGGGGTCGTGGCGGCGTAGTGCGGCCGCGATCGCGATCAGGGTGCGCTGGCGTCGAAGACTGTCGGGCTTGCCGATCTCGCCGGCCAGGGCCAGTGCACCGTCGCGCTCTCCTGCAGATGCCAGCGCGTGCGCGGCAGCGCGCTGGGCAGCTGACACCCGGTAACCGGGCGCGCCGTCGAGGATTTTGAAGTTGTCGGCGTCCTCCAGTGCCCAGGCTCGGTCGGCGGCCGAGTGAGCGAGCTGCCGGGCCTGTGTCGCATGTCCCAGGGCCGCGGCCGAGGCGGCGGCAGCCGCGAGGGCTTGCACCTGGCTCACTGGGTCCTTGAGGTCCTCGGCCAGTCGCTGCGCATCGGCGTCGTCGACGGCAGCGAGTGCCGCGCACAGCACGATCAGCCATTCCGACCACACACGGCGGTCATGGGGCGATGCCGCAAGCAAGTCCATGGCCTCGTGCAGCCGTCTGTCGGCGTCGTCGCGCCGTCCCTGTTCAGCAAGATCGCATGCCTGCTGTGCAAGGGTTTCCGCTGTGAGCCCCGCCTCCACTCCTGGAGGCGGGGCATCGGGCAGCAGCGCGCGTGCTGCTGCCAGGATGTCCCGGCCGAACCACCCGGTGCGCAGGTCTTCGGGGACGTCGGCCACCAGCTGGCGGGCCTCATCGACGCCACCGGTGCCCACCAGCGCCCGCACCACACTCTCCAGCATGGGTTCCAGGAGAAGACCCAGATGCGACCTGTCGTTACGGGACAGCGAACGCGGTGCGCGCAGCGCGTTTTTGAGGGGGCGCGTCGCCTGCTGCGTCAGGGCGGCAGCCTCATCGGGCCGATCCGCGATCAGTGCCGAGGCAGCCACCGCATGGACAGCGCAGGCTTCCAGACTTTCGGGGAGTGCGTGCGCGTACTGGCTGATGCGCTCCTCCACACGGCCGGTGCGCGGCTGGGAAGCGGCCTCGGCAACGGCTGCCCACGCCCGCACCGGCGCCGTCGGGTCAGCAGCCCACCCCGATGCCAGTTCACCGGCACAGCGTTCCGCCACATCCAGCAGCTCCTCCGCAAGCCGCGCATCGCGGGCGGCTGCGGCCCGCGATGCCCGCACCGCCATGCTGCACTTGAGGATTTCGTCGCCCTCTCCGGCCGGCGGCCTGAGCGAGTCGAGCAGGGCGCGTCCCTCATCGTCCTGGCCCACCGAGATCAGCGCGATGGCGGCCTCGCCCGCAGCGACCTCAGCGTCGTACTCGTCCCCGTTCGCCGCGGACGATTGGTAACGCGCCTGCACCGCCCAGCGGGCTGCCTCCTGCGCCGCTTCGGCCGCGCACTGCGCGTCGATACTGGTAAGGGCGCCGGCCACCTGTGCCAGCCGGATGGCCTTGGCCGGCGTGTACGGTGCGGTCCGGGCGAGATCGATGGCCCGCTGGGCGTGCCCCAGGCGGGCGAAAGCCACCGCAATGCTCGGTGGCAGTGCCCGGGCCTCTTCATGCAGCAGCTCCCGCGAGGCCGCCAGCGCCGCCAACACCCCGAAATCCCGGGGCCTCTCCCGTTCGACCAGCTGACGCGCCTCCTCGAGATCGGCCAGCGCCGTGTCGACGGAGGAGCGGGCCAGCAGTGCCATCTGGCGACGCGGTTCAAGGACGAGTGACACAAACCGCTCGGTGCTGCCCGTGCCGCGCAGCAGACGCGGATAGTCGTACAACAGGTACGCGGGGGTTTCCGGCGGCCAGTGCTTGGCCCGAAAGCCATCGGCCCAGCCATGCAGCCGGGCCGCGCATTCAGCGATGACGGATGACCCCAGAGCGCTCACAGCGCTGCGGCGGAGTTCCTCGTGGCCCAGGAGATATGAGTGAGGGTCCGCTGCCGGTCCCGGCCGCAAACGGTGACGGTGTTCGTCAACGAGGAAGCTGCGCCCGGCGATGCTGCGCAGCCGCCGCCTGACATCGTGCGGGCGGACGCCGAGCAGATCCGACAGGTCACGGTCCGACAGGGCGCCGCGAGCGGCCACCAGCAGCCCGAGCAGGTTGCTGCCGATCGGCGTGTCATCCAGCAGCTGCTGCAGTTCCCGCTCGGCCACATCGCTGATCACCCGGGCGCGGGATGAGGGAGTCAGCGCGCGGACGATGCCCGGGTCCCGCAGCGGGTGGTCATCGGGTACGTCGGCGGGGACGGGCGGATGGGGCCGACCGGTGACAATCATGCGCATGCCCGCGGGCGGGTGCTTGGGCAGCAGGGCAGCGATGCTGTGCCCGCCCGGCCCGCTCCCGCCGTCCTCATCCAGGCCGTCCACCACAACGACCAGCCGGTGCCCCCGCTCGCGGCAGGCCTCGGCCGCAGCCATACACAGCCCCGCGAACTCCTGCACCCCGATATCTACTTGGGCAGGATCGCGTCCTGCGACAACGGCCAGTTGCTGATTTACCCCCCGCACGAACGCGTCACGGTCGTTGTTGCCGAAGCGTTCGCCGATGAAGTAACTCACGACCTCCGCCGCCGCCGGCTGCCGACTTGCGAACTCCGCCATCAGCGCCGACTTCCCCGCCCACGGGCCGGCTTGCCACCACACGTACGCGCCCTGACCCTCGGCATCGTCGGCGGTGCAAAACGCCTCGAGGTCCAGCAGTTCATCCTCTCGCTCCAGCAACGCATCGGAGCGGACGTACTGCTCAACCCACGCCGCGTGACCGGCCAGCACACGCGTTCCGGACTGTTGGACGGCGCTGCCGACAGCCTGTTGCATCGGCCGGAGCGGGTTGCCGGGCCGGGGCGGCCGCCCACCACGTCTGCGCTCCCCTTCGGCACGCGCTAGCCGCAACAGTTGACCCCACCGGCCCTCAGAGAGCGCTGCATACCTGGACTCGTGCTGCGCTGCCCGGGCGTTCAAGTGCCGGATCAAGGCGCGAAAGTACCGAGTGCTGGGCAAACCGGGAGCACTCTGACCCCGCAGCCATTCGCTCAAGCTCGACTTGCTGATGCTCTCGCCCTCGAGCCGCAGCAGCCTGTCCTGCACCGGCTTCCCGGCGGCCTCGTACAGCATCCGCAGCTCTTCCGTAAAGCGTGTAAGTGCCGGACCGGAGGCGGCCACGTTCTCCTCCTCCGCCGTCCCAACAGCCAGACAGAAGCTGGCCGGAAAACCTGTGTCATGGGGTCTGACCAGCGTAGCGACCTTTCTCCGACGCGGCGCGACATCGCCGGAAACCCCCCGGAAAACGGATAACGGACCTGTCACCGACCGGCAGAAGCCAGCCGGACGCGTCCTTTGGAGGTCACCAGCTGTGTACGTACTGTCCGCATGGCATCACCACGGTGCCATGACGATCCCCGCGCTGCGGCAGACCGAGGAACGGAGGAGCCGGACGTGAACCTCCTCCTCAACGCCCTACCGGAGTTCCTCGGCAGCCTGGCCGCGGCCGCCGCCATCAGTGGCACCGCTCGGCTCACCCGCTGGCTGCGCCGGCGCCGAGTACTTCCACCCGCCTCCCACACCATCCAGCCCAAGCCGCATATCGACGATCCGATGCATGCTCCCTTCCTGACGGGCCTCGCCACCGGGAACGGAACACCGACGGTCCGCTGCTGCACGCTGATCGGGAGCGTGACCGCCGACGGAAGCCAGGCACACAGCCTCAACATCGGATCTGCCGACAGCACCGTCCTCGTGATCGACGGGCGTGCTGGAACTGACCGTTCTCCAGAGGGACGGCAGCTGGAGGCAGCGGCGCAGCACCTCGGGCCGGTCGAGGATGAGAAGTTGAGCCTCGTATCGGATGACGCGTAGCCGCTGAATGCACAAGATGGGCACTGCTTCCGAGGCGCGGCGTTGATTTCGCACCGCGCCTCGGACACGCTCGGCCCGAGAGCCTCTCAGCTGCCTCAGGCAGCCGCCATGCCCCTCCTCGAAGGCTTCATCGTCGCGATCGGGGTCAAGACCGCCCAATGGGTGATGCCTTCCATGCTGCGCGAGTTCGTCGGCGTGCAGCAGCAAATGGCAGCACTCAAATAGATCCACCAGGACATCCAGAAGAGGAACGTCAGCTCGCAATCGGCCATTTGGAGGCCGCTTGCAAGACCTGGGATGCTGCTTTGGGTGAGTATCCCTTTGTTCAGTCCGGTAGAAGTGACCAAAGAATGTGAGAAATGGTGAGCCCCCTTTCTCACTAGTTGGCAGTCTGAGAGTCACCCCTCCGGTGGCAGCTGCACTCGATCGGAGTTACCCTAACTTGAGGAGAATTCCCTATTCGGGAGATGAGCAAGATTAGGTCGGGTTCACCTCGATCAATGAGCCGGACATCAAGGCCACTGGGATACCGCCTTCATGTAATCGGGAAGTGACATGGCGCAGTTCGGACCAATGCTGAGCCTCATCGATGGGATCGCGCGAACGTCAGTCCGGGATTTCCCGGAGGGCGTGTATCGAGGATTCCCTAACTTCGGCTTGCCTGTGCGGCTAAGACCGGGCCCAGACTGGTCGGGACGTGTTGACGTATTGGCAACGTTTACGCAGGAGGACACAAGCTCCCGTAGACGCGCCCTTGGAAGCGCGGCAGAGCGCGGTTTCCACGTGACCACGTGGACTGGCCGGGCAGCGGCCGGGTCAGTGGAGATCAGTCGCCTCGGCTTGCTGGCCGACAGCGACGATGGCATGTACGTGGAAGCCGCTGCCCTGGTTTACCCCGAACTGAACGACTCGGTGCCCGAAGCGTGGGACAGCCCGCTCGCGCCATCCCAAGGTGGGCCAACGGGGGCCGGCGTCATTGTCGGAATCATCGACTCAGGAGTGGATGTCAACCATCCCAGTTTCGTCGACTCTAGCGGCCATACCCGGATCCTTCGGCTATGGGACCAGACAGTCGCCAGCGGGCAGCGCCCCGCAGCGTACGATTATGGAAGCGAGTGGGACTCGGCTGCAATCGGCCTCGAAATTTTGGGGTCTTCGTCTCCTGCTTCGGTCGATTCCACCGGACACGGCACGGCGGTGGCCGGAATCATTGCCAGCAACGGCCGGGGAGGCCGGGGGTATTGTGTCGGCGTCGCCAGCGAGGCAGAGCTGATCGTAGTAAAGCTCGATGCGGGACTGGACTACGCGGATACCGCGAATCTAACCGATGCAGTCAGGTATATCTTCGAGGTCGCCGAAGGCCTGGGGAAGCGGGCAGTGGTCAATCTGAGCCAAGGGGTGCAACGAAGCCCGCGCGACCCAAACGGCCAACTCGAAGTGTTAATCACAGAACTTCTGGAAGCCAACCAGGAGCGCATCCTAGTCACCTCGGCTGGCAATTTCGGTGATGCCAAAACACACGCGCTTCTTCAACCGGTGCAAGGCCAGAGCACGGATCTCAAGGTGGACGTGCCCCGAGGAGTTGGCCCCTCCGTCGTGATCGACTTCTGGTCCGATCGCACAGACTCTCTCCATTTCCAGGTCATCGATCCACGAGGGAATCTGAGTGCAACGGTAACCGGTCGAACGCACCACTGTATATTTACGAATAGTGACCTTTGTGATTTCGTCAGGGTGTCGAATGCTCATGGTGTCGAAGCCGACAATATGCTGATCACCATCAGGGCGATTCCTCATGTCTCCCCGGGCGCCTGGGTGGTCCGCATCACAGGCGATCGGGTGGCAAGCTCGTCTCCTGTGCATGCATGGCTGGAACGGGGTCTGCTCGACTCCCCGAAATTCCAGGCCCCATTCGCAGACGCCTCCTGCACTGTAACGCCTCCGGCCACCGCGGACGGGGTGATCGTCGCCGGTTCCTACTGCATGAATCCCACACGCGGCCAGCTTGCTCAAAGCTCCGGCCAGGGCCCCGATCGGACAGGCAACCCGCTATTGCTCCTCACTGCTCCAGGGGAGCCCATTACCAGCTGTTGCCCCCTTGCGCAGTGCACCTCAATGCACGCTCAGGGCGCCGGCACGTCGCTCGCCGCAGCCCATGTGACGGGAGCTATCGCCCTCATGCTGGAGAAACGGCCTTGGCTCAGCCGAGACCAGGTACTGAAGTGTCTGTTGCAGAACGCCCGCACAGACCAGGACACGCAAGCCGGACCGCCAAACGCCTGGGGAGCGGGAAAGCTGAACATCCATGCGGCGCTCAACTGCCCCTGAATCACCCATCCATGCATTGGAGTCACCTATGGGACTGAACGCCAATATTGTGACGGAGCCAGGTCTCTTTGACCTTGCGAAGGAAGACTCCCAACACGACGTCCTGTACCAGAGTGCCGTTAGCAGCTTCCTTGCAACGGAGGGAATCGCGGGTACCGCAGTCGAGTCGGATCTAACGGGCCAAATCGAACGCCGTGTCCGCGAGTCAACGGCGGAAAGTTTCAGGTGGCTTGACGCGGTGCGTAGCTGGCTCCTAGACGAAGAGCATTCGGTCGTCGACGAAGAGACTCAGATGGTCAAACTGGGAGCCTACTGGCTCACCGTTCCTCCTGCCCCAGGGGCCAGCACTTCGATCGACGTCGAGAGCGAAAGCACACAGGATGCGGCAGCGGCGTTCAAACTCGCGGGCATTGGGGGTGGCCCGAAATTTACTATCACGTTAAATGAAGGCATCACCACCACCGTGGATACCGACACACTGATTTCCCTTTCGGCCCCAGGAACGATCCAGACGATCGATGTGACCCGTGGTGGCCAGAGAATCACCCAGTATCCTCGGTTGGCGTCTCTAGACAAAGACGACCTGACATGGAGACTTACTGAGGCTCGTCCGCCATCTCCCGCCGCAGGAGTCACGCCGATCGAGAGCCGGCACTACGACGCGTCAAGCAGTGGTGAAATCAGGGCCACCTTCGAAGTTGCTAGCGGCACGGACTGGGAATTCGGTGTTGATTTTAACGCCGCGAATCTGGGACTCGAGATCAAGTGGACTACGACCGTCTCGTACAAGAGTGGCGTCAAGTTCACTTACGCACTGCCAGCCGGCGGCCGCTACCTGGCTGCTACGTATTCAGACATCCCGACCCGTCTCTGGTCCATCGAGACGTAGCGATGACCGCAGCCTACGTCCAGGGCGGCGTCGTTCAACGGTCTGGGCGAACCACCGCAGCGTCCACTTCCTCCTCGACGGGCATCTCGTCACCACGGTCCCATCCCGGCTGCGACCGGAGGACATCGCCTACCTGACCATGCGCTACGGCGCCCGTCCGGCCGGTCCCGAGCCCGCACCCGCCGCCCTGCCCAGGGCCCGAAGCGGCACGGCCATCCTCGCCGCCGGCGAGCCCGTCGAGGTCGACCGCAAGGTCCATCGCGACGGGATCGTCTGCCTGGCCGGAGGCCGCCACCAGGTGGGCTTCCCCCTCGCCGGCCGCACGATCACCCTCCGCCTCGACGGGCACCTCATGCACGCCATCGCCGACAACGCGCTGATGGGAACGTGGCCCTGCCCCGTTCCGGCCGACCGTCTGGGGCAGATCGACGGGGCACGGACGGCGACGTCACCGCTGCCGCCTCCGCCCCTGCCTGCTGGTGCCATCCGGGCCCAGCGCAAGGTGCATGCAAGCGGCCGTTTCATGATCAACGGCCAGTTCATCAAGCTCGGCCCGCGCCATGCGGGAAAGATCGTCACCGTCATCATCGAGGACACTCACTACCGGATCCTGCACGGCGAGGACGAACTCGCTGTCCGCCCCCGCAAGAACCTCGGACCGATCACCAGGCTCTACGTCAAAGGCATGGGCACCCAGGAGGACCGTCAAGGATCTCCTGACGACAAACCGTCAAGGAAGTCCTGAGACCTCACACCGAGACTGCGGCCGTGGATGGTGGACTGCTGATCCCGTGGGCGCGGTGCGGGCGATCCCACCGTGGAGGCCGTGGCTGTAGCTGCTGGCCGCGGCCCCTG
>NZ_JBSFDB010000071.1:0-31822 GCF_053593695.1 Streptomyces sp. NPDC002144 | reverse complement strand
GCCTCATGTACGTCACGTACATGAGGCGCGGCCCGCAGGACTCCCTCCATGACTTCCACGCGAAGCCCTGTCCAGCCGACACGGCGCGTGTTGACTGCGACATCTCGGTACCGGAAGCGCAACCCGCGCACCGCACCTGCGTCACAGTCTTCGAACGCTCCGACGCCAGCCTGCCGGAGATGACCAGCCGCCAGGCCTTCGGCGCCGAACTGGAGAACCTCCAGATCGACGTCTCCCAGCCCTGTGCTGGACGCCAGCCTCGGCCTTGCGGGCCTTTCCAGGCACGGACATTTCGACTGCACTTCCCGCGGGTGTAGCCGAACGCCCTGGCGTGGACGATGCGGGGGGCGTAGAACCGTGGGAATCACGAACGGCTCGCCGCCCACCCTCACAGAGTCACGCCAAGAGCGGATCACGCGAAGTCCCCCAGCCTCCACAGCCGCACTGTGCCGTCTTGGCTGCCGGTGGCGAGGGTCTTGCCGTCGGGGCTCAACGCCTCGGTTAGGACCGGGGAGGTGAGGCTGGGAGGTCTGCGATTATCTTGCCGTTGGTCGCGTTCCACAGCCGCACGGTCTCGCCCTCGGGCAGGTCGGTGACGAGGGTCTTGCCGTCGGGGCTGAGTTCCACCTGCAGGCCGACGCCCCCGAGATCGCGCACCAGGTCAGCGAACACTGGGGCATCGAGACAAGATCCACCACGTCCGCGACACCACCTTCGCCGAGGACGCCTCGCGCGTGCGGACCGGGACCGCCCTCCGGGTCATGGCCGCACTGCGCAATCTCGCCATCGGCGCCCTTCGCCTCACCAGCTGCGACAACATCGCCGCCGGCCTGCGCAAACACGGCTGAGACGCCGCCTGTCCACTGGCTGCCCTCGGCATCACGTGATCAAATCGGACAGACCCTCTGACGACGCCGCCCTGGGCCGGATGCGGCCGTTCGGGAGAGTGCACATGATTGGCGCGGGAACGTTGGCGGTGAAGTCGGCTCAGGAAGTTGCTGGGGGAACGAGGTGGTTGAGTCCCTGCGCACTGCCCGTCGCGGCCTCGATCGAGCGCGGCAGCATGATGCTCTCGTAGGCCCGGACGGCGTCGTCGACGCTGGATTCCGTGACGAGGGCGTGGGCGAGGTCGGAGCCGTCGAGCATGGCGAGATTGGCGCCCAGCCCGACCGGGGGCATCAGGTGCGCGGCATCGCCGAGCAGCGTGACGCCGGGAACGTGCTCCCAGGTATGCGGGGCGGGCAGGACGAACAGGGACCGGTTGATGAACCCGCTGTCGCTGTTGCGCAGGAGGTAGCGCAGGCTCTCGTCCCAGCCGTCGAACATCGTCAGCAGGTGCGTCCGTACGGCCCGGTGGTCGCCGAGGTCGATACCGGCAGCCACGTGCCAGTCCGCCGGCGCGCGGAGCGCGATGTAGGCGCGGATGTGGCCGTTGCTGTTGCGCTGGGCGACCAGGGTCCTGCCGGTGCCCTTCGCCAGCATTGATCCGTTGCCGACCAGGCGCGCGAGGTCGGGATGGCGGGTGTCGCAGTGGTCGAATCCGGTCTCGACGAAGGTGACGCCGGTGTAGCGGGGTGCGGCGTGGGACAGGGCAGGGCGGACGCGCGACCATGCGCCGTCGGCGCCGACCACCAGGTCGAAGTCCTCGGCGGTGCCGTCACTGAAGAGCAGCTGGCAGGTGCCGTCCGGCAGCGGGGTGGCCCTGCTGACGGCGCGGTCCCATCGCACCGTGCCCTCGGTGATCGAGTCCAGGAACAGACCGCGCAGTTGGCCTCGATCGATCTCCGGCCGGCCGCCGGCGGTGGCCGGCCCCTGATATGCCAGGAGGGCGGCGTCGGCGAAGTCGAGCACACGCCATTCCTCTCCTTCGGGGCGGGAGAGGGCTTGGAATCGGTCGAGAAGGCCCGCTGCACGCAGGGCGGCCTGACCCGTGTCGGCGTGCAGGTCGAGGGTGCCGCCCTGCGGGCGGGCGTCGGCGGAGGCCTCGCGTTCGAAGACGGTGACGGAGTGTCCGTGTTGCTGCAGGACGCGGGCGCAGGTGAGGCCTCCGAGGCCAGCGCCGACAATCGCGATGCGGGGATCACGAGCAGGTTTCATGGGCGTGTCCCTTGGGAGGTGGTGAGCCGCCGGGAGGTCCGGCCTCACCAAGAAAGCACACTCACTAAATATGTGCAACGACTCAACTTTTGTAGTTGCTCCACCCTGGGGTACGGTAGGCGAGTGACCGAACCCACCGGGCGCCGCGAGCGCAAAAAGGCCAAGACCCGCCAGTCCCTGGCCGACGCCGCCCTCGAGCTCTTCCTCGACCGCGGCTACGACCGGGTCGGCGTCAAGGACATCGCCGACGCCGCCGACGTCTCGGTGACCACCTTGTTCAAGCACTTCTCCAGCAAGGAAGCCCTGGTCTTCGACCAGGACAACGACCTGGAGGCGGCGCTCGTTGCCGCCGTGCGCGACCGCACCCCCGGCACCTCGATCCCGCAAGCTCTGCGCGCGCACATCCTGCTGAAGCAGACCCAATACGCCCTGCATGCCACCGACCCGCGGTTCGCCGACTTCACGCGCATGGTGCAGGAAACCCCCGCGCTGCGCGACTACGCCCACCGCATGTGGACGCGCCACGAAACGGCCCTCGCGCGAGCCATCGCCGAGGCCGTCGGCGCCCCCGAGGATGACGTCAGCTGCGCCGCCCTGGCCCATTTCGCCCTTGAGGCCCGCGGCCTCATCCTGCGGCACGCCGAGCCGCACCACGCCGCCGACGAGACCTTCGCATTGCTCGAACACGGCTGGGCGGCTTCCCGCCCGAGCAACTGACCCGGCCTGCGCGGAGACCTGGCGCGCGTAGACGCCTTGCGCGCCCCGGCGGCTCAGGTCGAGTCACCGGGGTGTTCGAGTAGTGAGGGTCGTCATGCCTGTGAGCTCCAGCCCCAGCAGGTACTTCACGTCGATCCTGGCCCGCACCGCGTGCGCTGCCTGTCGGTCCGTCAGGTTCTCAACGAATTGCAGCACGCTTACCAGAGCGAGCTGCCCCGGCGAGACGCCAGGCCGGCCGCGGACCCCGAACGCCTCGCGGAACTCCTCGTTCGAGAACACTGACCCGAGTTGGTCACGGATCCGCATCGCAAGACACCCCTTCGGGAACGCGGCACGTGCGACCGCACTCGTTCCATCCGGAACACCGACAGAAGCCGATCCCATCGACACAGCGCCACCCCCTGTCATGGGGCGACCCATTCACGCGCCCCTGACCAGCAGGATCCGTCCCGCCGCCTGCCTCCGATCGAGTGATCGACGCAAATTCCCTCGAATTGAGCAACAGGGTCATCGAGGGCTGGTACAACTTGCACCGGCTGCACAGCAGCCTCGGCTACCGCAGTCCCGCCGAATACGAGACCGCACTCGCAGCCTGACCACACAAATGGTGTCCGTCGAAGCGGAACCAGCTCACTCGGCCGCTGTCCCCGGCCGGGTGGTCACTCGGCGATGGGGTAGCGCGGCAGTTCGGGACCCTCGATGGTGATCCACTGAAGTTCGGTGAGTTCTTCCAGGCCGGCCCGGCCCCCGGACCTGCCGTACCCGCTGTCCTTCACGCCGCCGAAGGGGATCTGCGGTTCGTCGTCGAGGGTGGCGCCGTTGATGTGGCACATTCCGGTGTTGATCCGTCTGGCCAGGTCGAGGGCGAGGGGGATGTTCCGGGTGAAGACGGCCGAGGTGAGTCCGTAGTCGTTGTCGTTGGCCACCTTGAGGGCTTCCTCGGGCCCGTCGACAGTGACGATGGTGGCCATGGGGCCGAAGGATTCCTCGCGATAGATCCGCATGGCCGGGGTGACGTCGGCCAGCACGGTCGGCGCGAAGCACGGCCCGTCGGCCGTGCCGCCCGCCAGCAGCCGTGCGCCGGCCGCGACGGCGTTCTCCACCAGGCCGGAAAGGCGGGAGACGGTGTCCCGGCCGACCACGGGGCCCAGCACGGTCCGCGGATCGCGGGGGTCGCCGTAGACGACGGTCTTGGCGAGGGCCGCCAGGCGCTGGGTGAATTCGTCGGCGATGCTGCGGTCTACGACGATGCGTTCCGTGGACAGGCAGCCCTGTCCGGAGTTGGCGAACGCGCCGAAGGCGGCGGCGCTGACCGCGTGGTCGAGGTCCGCGTCGGCAAGGACCAGGACCGGTGCCTTGCCGCCGAGTTCGAGGATCGCCGGTTTCAGGTGCGCGGCCGCTTTCTGCCCGACGATGCGGCCGATCCGGGTGGATCCGGTGAAGTGCACGCGCCGCACCGCCGGCTGGGCGATCAGGGCGTCCACCACTTCCGGGGCGTCCTCGGGCGCATTGCTGATCAGGTTGAACACCCCGTCCGGCAATCCGGCCTCAAGGAAGCACTGGGCGACCAGAGAGTGCGTGCGCGGGGTCTGCTCCGATGCCTTCATGACCACGGTGTTGCCGAGCACCAGTGCTGCGGGCACGGAGGCACCCACCAGCAATGCGGGAGCGTTCCACGGGACGATGCACGCGACGACGCCTACCGGCCTGCGCACGGCGATCGAGGTGCGCCCCGGCGTCTCGGAGGGGAGGACTTGTCCGGTCAGGCCCTCGTGGGCCGCACTTGCCGCGTAGCGGATCTTCTCCGTGAGGACCTTGAGGTTGTATCCGCCCCAGGCGGCGGGGCCGCCCATCTCAGCGGTGATGGCCTCGGCCAGGTCCTGTGCTCGTGTCTCCAGTTTTTCGGCAGCCGTCCACAGGATGCGGCGCCGCTCGACCGGCGCCAGTGCGGACCAGGCCGGAAAGGAGTGTTCGGCGGCTTCGACCGCGCGTACGACATCCGCCGGGGAGGCGGCGGCCGCGCGCGAGGCGACTGTGCCGGTGAACGGGTCGTGCACCTCGTAGGTTCGACGTCCCGTCGCGTGCTGCCACGTGCCGTTGATCAGCAGCAGTTGGTCGGTGGTCTCGCTGGTCTGTGTCATGGATTGTTCTCCTGCCTTGGTGGAGCGTTCCGTTCGGAGCGCGTGAAGGCGGCGATGCGTAGGGGAAGTCAGGCGGCAGTGGCGGAAAGGCCGGCACGGTGGATGCGGGTCTGCTCGGCGACGCGGTGGCCGAGGTGGCGGGCGGTGCTCAGGTCGGCCTCGTGGACGGCGGGGGTGTCGTTGAAGCTCTGTGCGCCGGCGCCGAGGTAGAAGCCGAGCCGGTTGTCGTCCTCGATGCTGGACACCGTGGTGTTCCATCCCGGCAGGAGGCCCAGGCTCACCCAGAGCATCCCGTGCTGGGCCGCCAGGAGCGCGAAGTACTGCAGGGTGTGCATCTTGTCGCCGCTCATGGAACCGGAGTTGGTGAACCCGGCGGCGAGCTTGTCGCTCCACGCGCGCGTCATCCACCGCTTGCTGCTGGCTTCTGCGAACGCGTGGAAGGCCCCGGAGGCGCTGCCCATGTAGGTGGGCGAGCCGAAGATGATGGCGTCAGCACCGTCCAGGAGCTCCCAGTCGGCATCGCTGAGGGAACCGACGTCCACGCGGTGGGCCGTCGTTCCGGGAACGGAGAGAGCGCCATCGGCTACCGCCGCGGCGATCTGCGCGGTGTGGCCGTAGCCGGAGTACGAGGCGATGACTACCGAGATGTCCGACATGTTGTTTTCTCCTATCGTCGCCGATTGGCGACACATTGTGATGGTCACGGCGAGGCGCGGGCCTCAGGCCCTCTCGCCGGTGACGCGTGATCGGACAGATTGATCCGTGCGACCCACCGGAGGGCGGCAGCGGTCGTCGGAGACCGTCGCACGCAGGCCGTGGGGGATGAGAACGCCGATCAACTGTTCCGCGTTTGAGCGTACCATCGTTATCACGGTGATACGGGAAATCGCGTATCCTTGTTTCATGCGAGAAGACAAGCGTGCCGCTCGGCGTCAGGTTGTGCAGGTTGCGGCCACGTTGCTGGAGGAGGGCGGGAGCGAGGCGGTATCCGTCCGCGCGGTTGCCGCAGCGGCCGGGATCACGGCTCCGGCGCTGTACCGGATGTTCGAGGACAAGGAAGGGCTGCTTGCCGAGTTGTCGGTCTACGGCTTCGAGATGTATCTGGCCGACAAGCGAGAAGCCTTGAGCCTCTCGGACGATCCGGTCGCCGACCTTTACCGGGGCTGGGACCTGCATGTGAATTTCGGCCTCCGTCATCCGGCGTTCTACTTGCTCATGTACGGCACGGACCGTCCGGGGCACAGCCCTCCAGCTGCGCGCGAGGCCCACGCCCTGCTGGTGAGCCTGCTGGGGAGGGCGGCCCATGCCGGACGCCTTCGCGTACCGGTGGATGAGGCGACCCTGATGGTCCACGCGGCAACAACCGGAGCCACCCTGGCCTTGATCGGCGAAGAGGAGTCAAAGCGTGACCTGGCGGTCTCGGCCCGATTGCGGGACACCGTGCTCGCCACTATCACTGCCGACGCACCCACCTCGTCGGGATCGGACCTGGCCTCGCGGGCACTCGCTCTCGATGCCACGCTCTGCGCCGAGGAACCTGCCCACCTGCCGCTGAGCCCCACAGAGACGGCCCTGCTGCGCGACTGGCTGCGTCGCCTGGCCGGCTGAGGGCCGCGAAAACCTTGATCACCTGGGCTGACTCCGAGGCCCCAGGTCCGCAGGGGCTGGCCGTCAAGCCATCAGATTCTCGCGATGCTGCATGTCACTCACCAGCAAGGCTGCCCTGCAACGCACCTGATCCGCACGTGGACCGTTGTGCTGCTCGCCCACCGCCCTGCCCGGTATCGAGCTCGGTTGCACGGTCGATGCGGGGCGCCGCTCCGTCCGTCCTCCTCGCGTGGCGCTCAACGTGGGAGGCCTGGCGGTCCTGCGCACCGATGGCCGCACGCTCGTTCAGTGCGTCCTCACGGGCGACATAGTTTCGGCTAAGGCCCGGGGAGCTCTTGAGGGTGGACGGCCAAAGGCTCCACCGTGATGTCCATCCACGGGAACATGGGCAGAGCGGACAGGCAGTCGTGCAGCTGGGTGGCATCAGCCGCCTCGTAGAGGCCCACTGTTGCGTTGCGTCCGGGCACGCGCCACAGGCGTTTCAAAATGCCGGCTTCGCGAAGTTCCATGGCCAGACCCCGTTCGTCCCGCCGCAGTCCGGCGCGGATGTCGTCGGGTGTGTCCGCCGGCAGGCGGTTCTCCGCCCGTACGAGAAATTCCATGGCCCATCACCTCAACGGTTTTCCAGAGTGACAATCAGGTCCAAGAACACGCGCGCGAGGTCAGCGGGAGCGGTGACCATGGCCTCATGCCCCGTGCGCACTTCTCGCACAGGCCAGCCCGCATCGCGGGCTCGCTCGCTCTGGCCGCGAAAGACGCGCGTCCACCCCGTGCACTCGATGAAGGCGGCGGGTACTTTCTCGTGCCGGCCGCTCAGCATCAACGGCTGCGTGTAACTGCGCCAGGGGTGGGGCGTCAGGCGTGGGAGGAGCCAGTCACAGTCCTGCGGGTCGAACACGCCCAGTGCCTGGAGCGAGCGGACGGGAATCAGCCAGCCGAATCCGGGGCCGTCGACAGACTCGCGGTAGTGTTTTGCGATGTCCGGCGGCAACAGGTCGATGGCCCTGTCACCGTTCTGGCCGGCGAACGCGTCCAGGTAGATCCGGGCCGCAACGCGGTCGGGGCGCTCATCCGCCACGCCGGTGACCACCTGACCTGCGTAGCTGTGTCCGACCACCACGGCGTCGGTCGCATCCTCTGCGTCGAGGAGCTTCGTCACGTCCTGGATGTGTGTGTCGAGCCCGACGGACGGACTGAGGAGATGGGAGCGGTCGCTGAGTCCGGTCAGAGTAGGGGTAAGGACTTGATGCCCTGCCGCGCGGAGCAGCGGCGCGACCCGGCTCCAGACCCAGCCCCCGTGCCAGGCTCCATGCAACAGGACGATTGTCTTCGGTGAAGCCGCGGCCAGGGCCATGGTGTTCCTTCCGTACGGCGTCAGCTGGGCGATCCGGCTGGTTCGGGCGCCAGCACGAGATGGTCGGAGCGTGTGGGGGACTCATCGACAACGCGGGCAGCAGGATGCTGCCAAGCCACGGCCGGCGAGGACGCTCGAACCCCGCGGGGCGAACACGACCTGACGGCCTAGTCGGTCCTGTTGTCGAAGAGGGCGAGCGCCGCCGCGGTGTTGGAAGCCGGAACGTGATACGTGCTGTGTACGCAGTGAACCCTCTCATTGAGGGCGCCACGCATAGTGAGCCACATGATCAGCTCGATTCCCTCGGAACCAGCTGCCTGGATGTAGTCTTCCCGCGTCATCGCCGTCAGCCGGCCCGGGTTGCTCTCGATGTCGTCCAGGAAGGACAGGTCGAACTCGGTGTTGATGAATCCGGCCCGTGCGCCCGCGAGTTGATGGGACATTCCGCCGGTGCCGAAGACCGCCACCTTGAGGTCGTCGTCGAACGACGCGATAGCCCGCCTGATCGCCTGTCCCAACGCGTAGCAGCGTGCCGCGGTGGGCTGGGGGTACTGGATGACGTTCACCAGCAGGGGGATCACTCGACACGGCCAGGCCTCGCCGGGCTCCGGGCAGTAGACCGACAGGGGCACGGTCAGACCGTGGTCGACCTCCAGGTTCTGGAGGGCGGTCATGTCGAAGCCGTCATCGACGAGGCTCTTGAGGAGGTGGGTGGAGAGTTCGGGAGCGCCCTCGATGTCCGGCACCGGCCTGCGCCCGAATCCCTCGTCTGCGACCTTATAGGCCGCAGCGGTGCCGAGGGCAAAGGTCGGCACCACGTCGAAGTCCAGTGCGTTCGCGTGGTCGTTTGACACAATCAGTGCGACTTCGGGCCGGTGCCGGGCCATCCACTGCCTGGCCGGTTCATAGCCGTCGAACAGTGGCTTCCACTCGGGTGTCCGGGTACGGCCATGGTCCATGGCGGCACCGATGGACGGCACGTGTGACGTGCCCAGACCCCAGATCACCTCAGCCATCGGACCGCCCTCCAGCACGCATCATCTCGGTGAACCCTTGCTCGGTCATGCCGGAGAAGACGGCCCCGAGGTACTGCAAGGATCTCCCGTCGAGTACGGCCAGCTTGTAGATGCAGAAGATACTGCCGCCGAGGTCGAGCATCCTGGTCCAGTCGCGTTGAAGTACTGCCTCCTGCTGCTCCGTCGAAAGGCCAAAGCTGCGGCAGTAGGACGCTTCGTCGCTGGAGAAGCGACGCCTGTTGTCCTCGGACTTCAGCGAGTAGCACATCGCGTTGAGCGAGTGACCCCGACGATTCTCATCGGCGTCGAAGATATACGTGTCTTGCGCGTTCATCGGGATTCCTCCGTGGATAGCCCCGCCTTCAGGCGGGGGAGGAAACGGACTCCTGCGGAGCAGGGCAAAGAAAGCCGATGCGCCGCCAGGGCGGATCGGCGGTCACCGCCAACCACCCGCAGGTAAGTGGTAGTTTGTGTGGCGTCTGGTCGGCGATGACCAAGCTGGCCGGGCCTACCGCCGGGCTGGCGGGATGTCAGGTCTGTGGAGCTGGTGTAAGACTGCTGGGCGTACCCACGTCCCCTGCCGTTAATTCGGGGCAGCTGCTGTCTGGGAAGCAGAAAGCTCAACCCGCGAGGGAAGAATCTCCTTGCTTCAGCTGGGGGAGAAGTCAATTCCCTGCATTGGAGGCACAGGCCTGCGCCCCGCTTGCGCAGGCCTCCGGATACGCCGGATCCGCCGCTGTTCGCGGCCCGGGCGGCGGCCCGGCCGAGAGGTCACCCGTGTGAAAGCGAGCCCCGTCCCGATCCGCCGCGAAACGTCGCGCTACTTCTCGATCTCGGCCATCGCCATGTCGGGGTAGCGCTCGCCGACGGTGAAGCCGCGAGGGGCGACCGCGTCGATCTCGTCGAGTTCCTGCTGGGTGAGTTCGATCTCGGTTGCGGCGATGTTGAGAGCGAGCAGGTCCCGCCGCTCGGTGCCCGGGATCGCCACGACGCCCTGCGCGAGGACCCAGGCAAGCGCCAGCTGCGCCGTCGTGACTCCGCGTCGTTCAGCGATCGCCTCGATCTTCTCGACGACGTCCAGGTTCTTCCGGAAATTCTCGCCCTGGAAGCGGGGAACCATACGCCTGAAGTCACCCTCGGGAAGATCTTCGAACTTGCGGATCTTCCCGGAGAGGAATCCCCTTCCCAGGGGAGCGTAGGAGACGTATCCGATTCCGAGTTCGCGAACCGCTGGAATGACTTCGTCCTCCGGCTCCCGCGACCACAGCGAATACTCTGTCTGCAGGGCGCTGATGGGATGCACGGTGTGCGCGCGGCGAATCGTCTCCGGCCTGGCCTCGGACACTCCGAGGAAACGTACCTTGCCGGCCTGCACGAGTTCGCCCATCGCCCCGACCGTCTCCTCGATCGGCACGTTGGGGTCGACCCGGTGCAGGTAGTAGAGGTCGATGTGGTCGGTCTGTAGGCGTTTCAGCGAGGCATCACAGGCCTTACGCACGTATTCGGGCGTGCCGTTCAGTCCCAGAAAGGCGCCGTCGACACCGCGCATGCTGCCGAACTTGCTGGCCAGGACGGCGCGATCTCGTCGGCCGGCCAGAGCCCGGCCGACCAGCTCCTCGTTCTTGAACGGGCCGTACATGTCGGCGGTGTCGATCAGCGTGACGCCCCGGTCGATCGCCGCGTGGACGGTGGCGACGGCCTCGTCCTGGTCGACGTCGCCGTAGAACTCCGACATCCCCATACAGCCGACACCGATTACGGGGACCTCAAGCCCCTGGTCTCCGAGTGTGTGCTTCTTCATCGGGATTCCTCCGTGGATACCCCCGCCTTCAGGCGGGGGAGGAAACGGACTCCTGCGGAGCAGGGCAAAGAAAGCCGATGCGCCGCCAGGGCGGATCGGCGGTCACCGCCAACCACCCGCAGGCAAGGTGTAGTTTGTATGCCGTCCGGTCGGCGATAACCAAGCTGGCCGGGCCTACCGCCGGGCTGGCGGGATGTCAGGTCTGTGGAGCTGGCGTAAGACTGCTGGGCGTACCAACGTCCCCTGCCGTTAATTCGGGGCAGCTGCTGTCTGGGAAGCAGAAAGCTCAACCCGCGAGGGAAGAATCTCCTTGCTTCAGCTGGGGGAGAAGTCAACTCGTCGTCCTTCGTTGTGTGTGATGCTGCTCGGGTTCCCGCCTCTCCTCGGGCACCGGGACGTACACGCCTTGCGCGGCTTGCCGAGCAGTGAGCCTTTTCAGAACGGTCACCGATGGGGTGACGGAGCCGTCGTGGCGGAAGGCGGGACCGAGCGCGATTCCGCTGGTCGGTCGATCGTCAACGGCGGACTCTGTTTCACCCTCGCGGGCAGCGGCTGAAAGAGCTCAGTGACTCCGCCGATTCCGCGTCGACCCGTTGTCCTGCCTGTCCCTCTAGAAAGTGCGGCCTCGCCGTACGTGCGCTCGCGGATGCGCCATGCGACGGTGAGGAGGGAGCGGTCCGGCTTACCCAGGCCCGTATGGCCCTGGGTGTGTGAAAATGGTGCGTCGGGCGCTGGTTCAGACGCAGAACACACCTCTGATCTCAGGATGGGTCTCGGCCAGTGCGAAGCTGCGCGAGACGAGAGTGTCGTATGAGTGCCCTTGGATCACTTACCGCAGCGCCGCGGAGCGCGTGGAACGAGAGCTTGCTTGCCCAGTTCCCGGAGCACGCCGCCCGAGTTCTGGCTGATCGCGCGCTGACACGGCGTTTCCGCTACGGCGAACCCATCCCGCAGGGCTCGGGAGACGCACCCCATGTGGTTTTCCTCATCGTTGACGGGCTGGTTCGTATCTTTGTCAGATCAGAGTCCGGTCGCGAGATGACGGTCCGCTACGCCGCCCGCGGCGAACTTGTCGGCCTGCCCGCTCTGGTGGCGGGGCGGAGCAATCCGGGGGTTGCGGTCAAGGCCATGGTCGACACCGACTGCGTTTCGTTGCCAGCGAGCGTTCTCGCGCAGCTGGCCGTGAGTGACGCCGCGGTGGCGTGGCCCATCGCCCGGTACGTCGCGGAGACTTTGCACCTTTCCGAGCAGCTGTGGAGCAACAATGTGTTCCAGCAGATGCCGCCGCGCGTGGCGTACCACCTTCTCGAACTGTGCACGCGCGACGAGGCCGGACTCGTCGTGCATGCCACACAGGACGAAGTCGCCCGTGCGGTGGGATCGGTGCGTGAGGTCGTTGCCAGGACTCTCAGCAACTTCGCGCGAGACGGTCTGATCGAACGTGGACCGCGCACGATCCGTCTCGTCGACCCCGCCGGTCTGCACCGCATCGCGTCGCCGCAATCGGGCTGACCGCGTCTGCGTGGGCTGCCGAAATGACGGACCCGACTGCCGTCCCCCCTCCCCACAGCGATCTCGCCGCTACCGAACGGGTACCTCGAACAGATCGAGCGGAATGTCGCACAGGTACTCGGCGCCCTCCGGGGTGACCCGGACCATGTCACCGATCATCAGACCGACGTCCTTGCGCCATGACGGGTCGTGCAGGTCGATGTTGAGCCCGAACACCATGTTCTCGTGCAGCCGGACGTCGCCGAGACCTCTCCGGTTGAGCAATTGCCCGTCGGTCTCGCGGTACACGACCGCCGGGAACTCGGGCGAGGACAGGCCGTGGCCGTGGAATCCGAGCTCGACGAAGTCGATTCCCTCGCCTTGCGCGTAGTCGTGGAACGTCGTGTAGATCTCGCGCAGCGAACGGCCGGGAACGAACAGATCCCGGGCCATGCTGAGCACCGCCACGCCCGCCTCGTGGAGCCGGTGCAGCTCGGGCGGCGCCTGGCCCAGGAAGACGGAGAACTCGGTTGCCGCCAGATAGCCTCCGTAGGAGGTGTGGAACTCGCACACGATCAGATCGCCCTCGGCGAGCCTGCGCTGCGTGGCGGTGAACGGGACTTCCGCTCCGTGGAGAAGGCCGGCCACGTACTTGTCGCCGTCGGGGCCCGTGACCGGTCCCGAGGACAGCATGTTGAACGAGCTGGGCTCGCCGCCGCTCACGATCATCTCGTGTTCCATCGCCGCCCAGACGTCGGCCTCGGTCGCACCTTCCCGCGCCGTGGCCGCCAGACGCTCGACGCGCTTGCGGGCGATCTGACCGGCGCGGCGCAGGAACGCGATCTCCTCGTCGCTCTTGATGGACCGCATCTCATCGAGCAGCGGCGTCGCGTCGGTCAGCGTGGCGCGAGGGAGCTCGCGGCGCAGCGTGTCCAGGAAAAAGGCGGGGATGTGGGTCTCGGGGATCAGCATGTCCCGGTAGCCGACGTAGCCTAGACGGCCCTCGCTCAGGCCGTACCGCCCGAGCGCATCGAGGACACCCTGGACACCGTTCATCGGACGGACGTCTTCCAGCCAGTGACCGGGGACCTGCTGCCAGGGTCCGGGCAGGTGCATGTGCGGTGCCCCGTAGAACAGAACGGGGTCTCCCACGAGGGGGAATACCACGTAGGCGCCGAGCATGGTGCCGACCTGCGTCAGATAGCGGATGTTGGCCATCCCCATGCTGGCATTGAAGTCGGTGCCGGCCATCACGAGGGCGTCGAGCGCATGCAGGTGCATCTTCTCCCGCAGGGCCGCCCACCGGCGGTCGCGCTCGTCGATGCTGTGGATGGGAACGGCCAGCGGCAGCAAATCCTTCTGGGAAAAGAGCCGCTCCCGTTCGGCGTACCACGCCGGGTTCTTCATCTTGGATGTCTCGCCTTCCGTTGTCATGGTTCACAGGAACGGCGCCGGCACTGGTGCGCTGCCGACGCCGCCGGCTCCCGGTCGCGCAGCTGTCACATGATCGGCGGGATGAACACCTCGAGCATCACCGTGTCCTCGAGGAACTCGGCCGTGTGCGGCGCATTCGGAGGGATTGCGATCGACTCGCCGGCACCGACAACGCGCTCGTCACCGTCAATGACGATCTTCATGCGTCCCGAAAGGACCGTCGAAATCTGCTCGTTGGGGTGGATCTCCGGCTCGGTGGGGTCCTCCTGGTTGGGGAAGATCACCCCTGCCTTCATCTCGACGTGCATGACCTGCGCGGTCTGCCCGTTGAGCGCCTTGTAGGTGGCTCGCTCGCCGAAGTCGAACAACGGCGCTGGCTCGACATCCCGCCAGATGACATGCTGAGGCGACTCACTCATGCCTATCTCCTTTGCCTCGCGGTGCTGAGGTAGTGACGCTAATTGCGCTCGCCCTGGGCTACCGTGACTTGAGTTACAGGCAAGTTACGGACTGGGCGTGCTGACCTCGAGGAAACCGGGCAGCGCAGATTCGCGGCGGGTATGCGAGCGTGGGAGGGCAGGAGGCGTTCGAGCAGGTCGTGCTGGCGCAGGACGAAGGCTCACGCGAGTCCGGCATGGCGGGCGCCATCGCCGAAGGAACCCTGAGGTTCCTTCGATGACCATGCACGACATGACCCTGCACATCATGTATGAGCATCCAAGGATGCTCATATCGGCACTCCACGATGCTGATATAGGGATCGCAGGCTGCCAACATCGAAACCCTTCGAGGCCGATATGGGCATCCTGAGCTGCCAATCCAGACCACGTTTTCGCAGCTCATAGGCGTGCGAGGGCTGCGTCCTCTGTGTACATCAAAAACAAGATCAGCCCCCGCGGCACCGTACGGGAAGCCCTGCGGTCCTCGCGCAAGCGCTCCGATCCTCGGGGTGCCACCCCAGCTCATCTCATACCCTCGCCCTCTCGCTGGGCCACTGGCGCGTCAACAGCAACAAGGCGGCCGATGCCCGGTGCCACTTGCTCCAACGTCCCCTCCGCCGCCGCAGCCGCGCCGCCGCAGGGGCTGACTTTCGTGGGATCAGGCCCAGTCAGCAGACCGAGGGATAGGCGCCATGGGAGGGTCACACACCTGCCCCGCGGGTGATCTCGCCCGTGAAGACGTGCGGGTTGGGCTTGAAGGCGTTGTTGATCGCGGTGGTGCCCCCGTCGCGGCTGGCCATCGCACGTACCAGCAGATCGTTCGTCGTTCTCCCCGATGAGGGCCGCCACACCAACAACGAGCCCCTGGCACCGGTTTCCTGAGCACGGTCACCGCTTGGGTGGGCTCTGATGGGTCGGAGGGCAAGCGGGCGAGGACGAACCGAACAGAGGCGACGAGCAGCACCTTCGGCCACACGTGGTGCTGGTGGCGTCGGACAGGATATCGCTGTAGAGGAGTCTGCCTCAGCCTGGTCACTCGCCTGCCTTCGGGCACCTTCAGGCGGGCGAATTCCTGTAACGTAACCTGCGCCGAGACCGGCACTCATGAGTGGCCGACAAGCACCCCGAAGAGCGAGGAGTCGAGGTGCCGGAGAGGAATATCGATTTCGGCAAATTCGGGGCACGTGGAATCAAGGGGCATGAGGCCGTGGCCCGTCAGCTCGACGCGCTCGCCAACTTCATCTCCACCCCGATCACCCAGCGTCGCGGACTCCTCGCGCGGCTGCACTACCTCACCCGCACCGACCACGCCCGCGAAGCGGCCCGCTCGGCCGGCCTCACCGTCACCGACCGCACCCTCAAGGCCTGGCTGGACGGCAAGCGCAACCCGTCGAAGAAGAACCTGCAGGCGATCGAAATCGCGTACTACACGGTGCGGCGCCACAACGTGGCCCGCTACCTGCTCGAACGGCTCAACCGTGAAGGCCGCGGCACCCGGGTCGAGTTCCACCCACTCAACCAGTCCCAAGTCAGCCGCCCCCACCAGCGTGCCGTGTCGTTCCGCACCCTCAACGTGCGCCACTGGGACCGGATCGTCGAGGCGTGGGCCAATGATGACGACGAGGCCCTGGACGAGGCCTGGATCAATGACGCGACGGTGGACCTTGGATCCGAGTGGGGCCAGTACGAATACGTAACCAACATCGGGTTCGCCGCCTGAGGACTCTCATTGATCTTCAAGCCCAAGCCCCCGAACTCGGTCTGCAACTTGAGAACCCGTCGTTGAACCTCAAGGCAGCTGCCAGGGTTCCTTATCTGGACGAGTAGCCACTCTTCCTATGGCTGGTCGTCTGGAATGGGCAAGGCTGAAGGATCGAGATCTCCGCGCATGCTGGCACGCATGGCGTCAAAGGCGTCGAACCACGGTCGCTCCTCACTCTTGAGCTCCTCCCAGGTGTCGTATCTCCGGCCAGCGGTGAGTTGCCGAACGAGGTCGCGCATGCCCTTCATGGTCTGATCGGAGAGGACAACGATCTCAGGTGGCGCCGTGATCGCCATCTGGTAGCGAAACTCATACACCCCGCCGTTGCGGTAGCCGACTTCTGCCTGACGTGCCCGTTCCGGCCAGGGCTCTGTGCTGTCGATAATGGCGGCTCGGATGTCGTTCCAGGTTTTGGCCACGGCTGCGAGGTAGGCGGCACCTCTCCCTGGACGATGAGATCGCCTGCCTCATCTCCGTGGCAGCAGATGAGCACTGGGGAAGACGGTGTACGGCTACTTCGTTGCCTGGCAGGATCTTAGAAGGATGGGCAGTTGTACTACGTAGCCACCGGTACCGTGACGCAATAGGTGCTGAGCGTCCCCGGCACCGTCCACCGGACGGCCGGGGACTCGGTGTATCCGAAGCCAGCCTCCGTGCCTTGGGGCTGGCGATGTTCGCTTCCAGCAGTCCCACCACGACCACCGCCTCACGGCAGACGGCCGCCCGGCCCGCGACGTCGAAGCGCACCGGCCACGCGGGCATCGTCATCGGCGTGCCGGCCGCAGTGCCCCCTTGTCATACTGGCGGCCGGGGGTGCGCGATGCCAGAACAGCGACTGTCACGGCAGGAGTTGATCCGGCGCCGCCGCCGGAGCGGTTTCGTGGGCCGGCACAGTGAGGTGAACGCGTTTAGGGAGAACCTCGCACGAGATCCGGAAAGCGACGACTACCAGTTCCTCTTCCACGTCTGGGGCAACGCCGGGGTGGGCAAGACCTCGCTGCTGCGGCAGTGGGAGATGGTCGCCCGGGAGCAGGGCGCGGCCACGGTGTATCTCGACGACGGCGTGCACAGCGCCGTGGAGGCGATGGCGCAGATCGCCGACAGGCTCGGCCTTCAGGGCCTGCAGCTGCGCGGCTTCGACAAGCTGCTGGCGACGTTGCGCCAGCGCGAGCACGAGGCGCAGTCGGCCCGGGACACCCAGACGACCGCAGAGAGCGCCGGCGCAGAGCCGTCCGCGGCCTCGCTCCCGGCGTCGGTCGCCGCGCAGGTGGGCTTGGCCGGCCTCGGGATGATCCCGGGTGTGGGGGCGTTCGCCGGCGCCGTCGATCCGCAGCACGTCGCCCAGGGCGCGGACCGGCTACGCGCCGCGCTGGGCGCACGGCTGCGCTCCCACGATGACGTACGGCTGGTCATGGACCCGGTGCGTTCCCTGACCCCGGTGTTCCTGGAGGACTTGGCGGACGCGGCACGGCGGCGGCCGCGGATGGTGCTGTTCTTCGACGTGTACGAGCGCACCGGCCCGGTGCTGGACGCGTGGCTGCGCGACATCGCATTCGGCGACGTCCACGGCACCCTGCCGGCGAATGTCCAGATCGTACTGTCCGGACAGGGCCGGCTGGCCGCCCGGAGCTGGAGCGACTGGCTCGACCTGGTCGCGGAAGTACCCCTGGAGGTATTCACCGAACAAGAGGCCCGCGCGCTGCTGGCGCTGCGGGGCGTCACCGACGAGCGCGCCGTCGAGGTCATCCTGCGCCTGTCCGGCCGCCTCCCCGTACTGGTGCACACCCTGGCGCAGGCCCGGCCCGACTCCGACTGCACCGTGGGCGACCCCTCGGAGACGGCCGTGGAGCGGTTTTTGAAATGGGAGACAGACCCGGCGCGGCGGGCCGCCGCGCTGGCTCTGGCCCTGCCCCTTCAGTTCGACGAAGACGTCTACCGCGCCATCGCCCCACCCGACGCCGCCGAGCAGTACGCGTGGATACGCCAGCTCGCCTTCGTCACCGACCAGGCCGGACGTTGCCGCTACCACGACGTCGTACGCGCTCCCATGCTGCGCTTGCAACGCCTGCAGTCCCCGGCCCGCTGGCGAGCCGCGCACGAACTGCTTGCGCAGACCTTCCGCACCTGGCGCACGGAGCGGGAGGAAAGCCTGCCGGACGCGGAACGCTGGGGCGACGCCACCTGGCGCGAACACCGCTACAACGAGACCTACCACCTCCTGTGCGCCGCGCCGCGCCGCGCGCTGCCGGACGCGCTCACCGAGACCGTCCACGCCTGCGAACAGGGGAGCGCCACAGCCCGGCGCTGGACACAACTGTTCGCCCAGGCCGGGATCGACACCGCGGACGACGCTCTGCAGGCCTGGGGAGAACGGCTGACCAACCTGCCCCGGGCCGACACCCCGGCCGTCCTGGCCATCCTCGACGCGCTGCTCGCCCGCACCGGCATGGAAACCGCAGGGCAGCTACACGCCCGAGTCGTGCGCGGGCGACTGCACCGGCGCGCCGAGCGGAACGAGGCCGCACTCGCCGACCTCACCACGGCCCTCGCCCTTAAACCGCAGCACAGCGACGCCCTGGTCGAGCGCGCCTTCACCCATGAGCAGATGGGCAACACTGCAGACGCGCTCGCCGACATGGACGAGGCGATCCGCGCCCGCCCCGATGCCTGGACCCACGTGGTGCGCGGGCACATCAACCTGACAGCCGGACACCGCCCCGCAGCGCTCGGCGACTTCAACCACGCCCTCGAACTCGACCCCGAGCAGGAATGGGCACGCGTCAGCCGCGCCATGGTCCACCGCACCGAGGGACGCTACGAGGACGCGCTGGCAGACCTGGACCGTGCGCTCGCCATCGACCCCGAGTACATCCAGGCCCATGCGGAGCGGTCCATATGCCTGATGAGCTTGGAGCGGTGGGACGAAGCGCTCCGCGACATGGCGCGGGCGGCCGATCTCGATTCCGAATCGCAGTGGCACCGTGCCCACTTCGCGAACCTGCTCCTCGACCTCGGCCGGCACGGGGAGGCACTGCGGGAGGTGGACCGAGCTCTGGCCGACCCATACGAACACGGACCACGAGACCGTGCTTGGCCCTACACAGTCCGAGCCTGGGCCCTGCACGGACTCGGCCGCGAGACCGAAGCACTGGCCGACCTCGACCGCGCCATCTCCGTCGACGACAGCTACCGGCTCGCCTTCGCCATGCGCGGATGGCTGTTGTGGGAGGCGGGGCTACTCGCCGAAGCCGAACGCGACTTCGACCGCGCTCTTTCCGACCAACCGCCGTGGCCATGGGCGTACGGCGGCCGCGGCACGGTCCGTCTGTACGCCGAGCGGTACGAAGACGCCATCGACGACTTCACGCAGTCCTTCACCCTCCAGTTCGGCATGACCGACGCCGAGAACCAGATCGCCCGTCCCCTCGTGGAACTGCTACGGCAGCACCTGCCCGCGAACCGTACCCCCATCACTGCTGCGATCAGACTCGCAGCACTCCTCACCCACCAGCTGCAGTGGCCCGGCGCGACCCGGCAGGCGGCCTCCGTTCTGGCCCTGCGCCCAAGCCTGGGACTGCTGACCGGAGGCACCCGACTACTGCGTCGCATCGCCACGGCACTCGACAACCCACCCGAAGGCGCGGACACCAAACGAACCACCTGGACGCGAAAACTGCTGACACCCCTCCTGCGCGCCCTCGATCCCTGAAGATCCCCCCGCACCAGGAGCTTCACCAAGAGATGCACTGCCGGCTGAAGAGCAGGAGAGTTCCTCGAACAGCTCGGCCGGCGGATCGCGGACCAGCCCTGACCATCGGCCGA
The DNA here is from genome assembly GCF_053593695.1 of Streptomyces sp. NPDC002144. Classification (NCBI taxonomy): domain Bacteria; kingdom Bacillati; phylum Actinomycetota; class Actinomycetes; order Kitasatosporales; family Streptomycetaceae; genus Streptomyces; species Streptomyces sp. NPDC002144. The sequence goes on along the minus strand of NZ_JBSFDB010000071.1, from coordinate 12,139 downwards.
AGAACAAACCGGCACAGGAGGTCAGCTCATTCCGCATCTGGGGAATCGTGAGCAGGTGTGGGGTCACCCTGAGCAGGGGGTGGCCGATTTCAAGGTTCTGTCAGCGATCTATGCCCGTTCCCGTTCGCCAGGCGCCGTCCGGGACGTGGTTGGTCGACGAGGTCGCCGTCCAGTCGCCGGGGGTAATGGGGGTGGAGTACTGCCCAATTCCCGGTTTGCGTCAACCGCTGAACACATCGCGCAGTTGGGCGGCGGTGACGAGCGAAGCTTCGTCGGCCGGTCCCAGGTGTACGGCGTCCAGCAGCGCGACCCAGGAGGTGCGGCCGGATTCCAGCGCGGCAACGATGGAGTACGGCCCAGCGGGGCACGAACTGGTCCGTCTTGCGCTCCCCACGTACGTAGACGTGGCAGAACAGCCGCTCGTCGCTGGTCGGGGCATCAGGACGGAGCCAGGTGCTCCTTCCAGCTTCCCGACCTGCCCGGCGGCCTGTGGCCTCTGCGCGACAAGCACACCACCGACGACGAGTGACCTCCGGGCGCACCTCCTCATCCCGGCCGGCGACGGCGAACAGCACGCCCTCGCGCGGTGGTTTGCGGGGCAGTTCGCCGAAGATCCACGAGCGGTCGCGGACGCCGTTTCTTTCGGGCGCATGCCCGTGGAGTTCTTCTGACTGGCGGGCAAGCGGCGTCGTACGGCACTGTCTCGTCGAGGTCGCCTTCCCCTCGCACTGCTGGTCCGGCCCGCAGGTGCCCGTCTCCTGGTCGGGTCCGAGTGGGAGGTCATGCGGGAGGACGTTCTCGCGGGCCTGAGCCTGGGCAGGCCCGTCGAAGTGCACCTCGCGGAGGCGGGGCCGACTGCGAAGGTCGGCATGGAGGTGCAGGACAACGGCCGGGTGAAGCTCCACATCGCGAGTCTTGGCGCGTGGGTCAACGTATGTTCAGGGGGTGAGGACGAGCTTGCCCGGTGCGTGCCCAGCGAGGCCGGCCCGGTGGGCTTGCGCGGCCTCGGAGAGCGGGTAGGTAGCGGCCACGATGACCCGCAGCTCCCCGGAGCCGGCGCGCTTGACGAGGTCGTGGCGGGCGGCTGCGCGGACTTCGGTGCCGGCGTCCTGTCCCGGCCCGTAGCCGAGCAGCTTGATGCCGGCTTCCTCGCGTCGCGGGGAACCGGTGATGGAGGCGATCCGCTGCCGGTCGGCCACCAGCTCCAGCGAGACATCGAGTGCCTCGTCCGTGCCGGCGAAGTCGACCGCGGTACTGACGCCCCGTGGTGCGGCGCCGCGCACCCGGTCGGCGAGCCCGGGGCCATATACGACGGGAGTGGCGCCGAGGTCGCGCAGCAGCGGATGATTGCGCTCCGCAGCGGTGGCGATCACCGTGGCCCCCCGAGCGGCGGCGAGTTGCACCCCCATCAGCCCCACCCCACCGGACCCGCCGTGGACGAGGACCGTGTCGCCGGTGCCCACCCCCACCGCCTCCAACGCGTGGACCGCAGTGGTCCCGGCCAGCATCAGCGACCCCGCTTCCGCCCAGCCGAGGCCGGCGGGCTTGCGGAAGACCGACGTGGCCGGGGCGGTCACATAGTCGGCGTAGGCGGCCGTCACCGGATACACGATGACCTCGTCGCCGATGCCCACCCCGGTGACCTCCGCGCCGACCTCCGTGACGACGCCGGCGCACTCCAGACCGATATAGGGCATCGAGGCGGTGATTCCGGCGGCGTCCTTGAGATCGTCGTCCACGGCGTGGAAGGTGCCGCTGTAGAGCTTCCAGTCGATGGGGTTCACCCCGGCAGCCCGGACCTGGACGACGACGCCGTCGGCGGCGGCTCGCGGGACGGGCACGGTGGTCACGGCGAGTACCTCAGGCGTGCCGTAGGCGGTCGGGCGCACGATTCTGGGCATGGTTCTGCAACTCCGGTCCTGATTGAGGGCCCGCGCCCGCAGGGAGGGCAGCGCGACCGAGGGCTTGTCGGGAGACGTTTCCGCCCCCGAGGACCAGCTTCCGTCACCCCGGGCATAATTCCCAATGCATTCTTGTCAGGGAATAATTGCACCGGACGCACGGAGGGCGGCTGTGGCGGAGGACCTGGATCTCAATCTCCTGCGCGTCTTCGATGCGTTGATGGACACCGGCAGCGTCGCGGAGGCCGCGGTACGGCTGCACCTGTCCGCACCGGCAACCAGCAGGGCGCTCGGCCGGCTGCGACGGGCGATGAACGACCCAATCCTCGTCCGGGCAGGTCAGGGCCTCGTCCCCACGCCGTTCGCGCAGCGCTCGGCGTCCCGCGTCAAAGCCCTGCTCGATGCTGCCGCCGAACTGCGGGCCGACACCGCCGACGGTGACCCCCGCTCCTGGCAGCGCGCCTTTTCTATCCGCCTCAACGACGCCCTCGTGCCGATCCTTGTGCCCCGGCTGCTCCGCCGGGTCACCGCGGACGCCCCCGGAGTACAACTCCGCTTCCTGGCCCAGAACTCCAAGGAGCCCGACCTCCTGCGCGACGGCACCATCGACCTCGACGTCGGTGTGATGGGTCCTCCGCCCGTGGACATCCACACCGCAAAGCTGTTTACCGCCCGCTTCGTGGCCGTCGTCGCCGCTGACTCCGACCTGGGACGCTCGGCACAGCTCACCATCGACGACCTGTGTGCCCATCCCCATATCTCCGCCTCGCGACGTGGCCTCGCCGCAGGTCCACTTGACGACGCCCTTGAGCAGATCGGACGTTCGCGCCACGTCGCGGCAGTCGTCCCCTCCTACGCCGCCGGAGCCCTCGCAGCCCTCGAAGGCGACGCCATCTGCCTCATCCCCCACGTCACGGCCGCGCACCTGATCGAGCGAGGCGTCCCCCTGCGTTGCCACGAAGTCCCCCTCGCACTGCCTACCACCGACGTGGAACTCCGCTGGCACCGGCGCGTCGACGAAGACCCCGCATCCCAATGGTTGCGCGATCACCTCAAGCGCGTCGTCCAGCCGCTCTGCCGTGTCCCATCCGGCGGGGGACGGTCCAAGGCCGGGTAGTTAAGGCTTGCAGAAGAACAACACGCTGATGTCCGATTCGCGTGCGCTGTCATGTGGTACGCGACTCGCTGAGCTGCAGGATCTACCTGACCGCCGTCATGGACGCCACGCCCACAGCGACGGCTAGCCGCCGCCTCTTTCCTGGTCGCCGAGGCCTACCACAACGATCGGCCCCAGAACCGAATCCAGCTGATCCGTAGTCGGTCACGGTGACCGGACGCGCCGCCGGGCACGGCCAGCGGCGCTGACAGCCGGGTTGGAAAAGGCTCACTGACTTCCAGGGCAACGAGAACAAGCCCAATGAAGCAGGAAGCCGCGCGCGGCGAACTCGCTCGGGCCATCGTGGCTGCTCAGCAGAAAATCACCCTGCTCCGACGCAGCTGACCCCAACCGCAGGCCCGCACGAGCCTCAACGCCGGCACCCCACCAGACCATCTCCCAAGCGGAGCGGCACCGGATCCGTCGCCACGGCCAGCATGTGCTGGTCCGGATCCGGTGCCGCGCTCGCGCACCTTGTCGGGCTGCGCAACGGCAACGTCTCCTGCTTGGCGGGGATTCGGCCCCGTCTGAGGAAGGCGCCCACGTGCGGTGAAACTGTCCTCTGACTCTGCTTGCGCGCTGGCCGCTGTGCCGGTCCGTGTCGTGAAGCCGCCCTAGCCAACACCTGGCCCACCCCGCCCCGTACGAGCAGCGGCAGCCGGACGACCTACGCGCCAGTTACTGCCGGACCGTCATCACCGACACACCGCCGCCGGTCAGGAGACCAACCCTTGCCAACCGTCGAAAGTTGGTCGCCTACTGCGCCAAAGTGAGACTGAGTTAAATTCTCGTACAGGATCAGCAGGTCCTGCGGTACGGGATGTCGGGCAGGTACGCCTTCCAGTCCGCTGGGGAGAGCCCGGAGCCTGTGCGGGCACAAACCTGCTGCGCTACCTGGGTTGGTGCGATGGCGTACGTCTGGAACCGGACGTGCGCGCCCGCTGCGTGCAGTGTGGTGCCGTTCCGGTCGAAGGCGAGGGCGAGGGGGAGATCGCCGGGGATCGGGAAGGCGGCGCCGAGGGGGCGGCTGGAGGCCACGTCCCAGAGCTGGATGGTGCCCCCGCTGCCGGCCACCGCCAGCGTGGTGCCGTCCGGCGAGAAGACGAGCGCGGTGACCGACTCGCCGGGTCCCGTACCGGCCACACCGATGCGATGGCGTACGTCGCCGTCCCACACGGTGACGTGTCCCAGGGCGTCGCCTGCCGCGAAGTACGCCCCGTCCGGGCTGAAGGCCAGTACGTCGGCTGTGGCGTCGCCGAGTGCGCGGTAACGCGTCTTCCCGGTACGGAGGTCGGTCACCTGGTCCTGCCCGGTGACGAGCAGTCGCTGGTCGTCGCGGACCGCCACGTCCCCCGCGGGAACATCGTCCAGGGTCCGGAGGCGTTTCTTACGCGGTACGTCCCAGATCTCCAGGAACTGCCGTGTCATGGTGGTCCGGGACACGTACAGGGTGCGGCCGCCGGGGCTCAGGGCCAGTCCGTCGACGCCGCTCGTTCCGTCCGGGTCGGGGTGGACGGTGATGTCCGCACGCCTGCGGTGTGCCGACACATCCCAGACGGTGATGCGCTGTCCGGAGGGCGTGTCCGGGGAAGTGCCGCCCCGGGCGTACGCGAAGAAGCCGCCGTCGGCGCTCAACGCCATCAGGTTGAGGCAGTCCGTGCGCGCTATTGCAGCTGGCAGTTCCTCGTCGCCGACCGTGGCCGTCTCGTTGTCGGCGCGCGGTTCCAGAGGCGGGTGGTCGGCCACTGGCTCGGGGCCGGCTGTCTCGACGGGACACGGCTTGTCCGGCAGGGGCAGAAAGGCCTTGCCGCTCCGGGTGTCCCACAGACGGACGCCGTTGTCGCCCTTGCCGTCCGCCGGGGCACTCAGGGTGGCCAATGTCCGGCCGTCCCGGGACAGCAGGGCGTCGTTGATGGTCTGCCGGCGCCAGCCGGACCTGGTCGCCGGGCCCAGTGCCAGGGACCGGACGGCCGTACCCGAGCTGTCGAGGTAGCGGATCTCGGCTTTGGCGAAGTCCACTTCGTACTGGTCGGCCGTCTCGTTGACCAGGGTGTGGCGGAACACGGGGACGGCATCGGGGGAGGCGAGACGCCACAGGAGGACCTGGCCTGCCTCGTCGGTCGCGGCGACGAACGCGCCGTCCGGACTGAACCTCAGGTCGGCCGACCCCTCCGTGTCCAGCTTGGCGAGGTCACGCCCCGAGACGATGTCCCGGATATGGACCTCGGTGGAGGACCCCAGCGCGATGGCGGTGCCGTCCGGCGAAAGGGTGAGTCCGGTCCGGGAGCAGAAGTTCCGGCCGTACTCGGCCGTCCAGGGCAAGGACAGGGCAGCACGGCGGGAGACGTCCCAGATCCGCAGCGAGTGCCGGGTGCTGCAGGTCGCCAGTCGGCGCCCGTCCCCGCTGATGACGGCGTCCAACGTCGCCTCTCCCGCGTCCCCCGCCGGGACGTGCAGCCTCAGCCGGTGACTCCGTACGTCCCAGACCTGCACTTCGGTCTCGGCCTGGACCAGGAGACTGCGTCCGTCCCCGCTGAAGGCGAGGGCCGTCGGCGACTCCGAGCGCAGGTGTCCCGTCGGCCGTCCGGTGCGTATGTCCCACAACGTGACGGCATCTTCGCCGCGCAATGCCAGCGTCCGGCCGTCTGGGCTGATCACGTCCTCGTCGGGGCCGGACAACCGCTTGCCGGGTCCTGGGTAGGTGTGGGTGAGGTGGTGGGTGCGCAGGTCCCAGACGCGGATGTGGTCGCGGGAGACCGACACCAGGGTCCGTCCGTCGCCAGTGAGACGGCGGACGGTGAGCCGGTCGTCGCGTTCCGGGACGGTGAAGACATCCCTTTCATGGCGGTTGAGCGCGGACAGCACGGCCGAGCGTGTCTCCACGGTGTGGGCGAGCCGCCAGGATGCGACGCTCAGCCGGGCCGCGGTGACCGGGTCGGTGGCGCGCATGCTGTCCGCCGCTGCTGCGATCCGGCGTGCCTCTGACTCCTGGTGGCGGCGGTCGCTGGTGCGGGACTGCTGCCAGGCGGTGACGCCCGCCACGAGAGCGAGTGCGAGGAGGGTGGCGAGGGCGGTCACCAGGGTGCGGCGGCGGCGCAGCTCCCGCTTGCGGGTGGTGCGGCCGGCGGTCAGGAACGCCTGTTCCACCGGGGTCAGGGGCTGGTCGGCAAGGTATTCCTCCGCCGTTGCCAGGCGCGTGCCCCGGTAGAGGGCCCCAGGATCACGGGCCAGGGCCTCCCAGGCGTCGGCTGCCTCGGTCAGGCGGCGATGGGTACGCAGGCGGTCGCGGGTCTCCTCGATCCAGGCGCGCAGGCGGGGCCAGGACGTGATGAGGGCCTCGTGGGCGAGGTCGACCGTGTTGCCGTCGAGGGTGAGCAGGCGCGCCCGGGCCAGACGGTCGAGGACCGGAGTCACCTTGTCGGCAGGGGCGAAGTCCAGCTCCGTACGGTCGACGGGGCGCCGGGTGTCCGGGGAGCTCTCGCCGGGGGTGATTAACCGCAGCAGCACCAGCCGGGCCAGCTCCGCGTCTTCGGCGGACAACGCCGTGTAGACCTCCTCAGCGGTCTGCGCGATCGCGCCGTGGATGCCGCCCGCCGCTTCGTACGCCTCCATCGTGAGCGCGCGTCCGCGGCGGCGACGCCAGGTCTCGCGCAGGGCGTGAGACAGCAGCGGTAAGCCGCCGGGCTCGCCGTCCACCGCCTCCACGAGGTGGGCGGTCAGTTCGCGTTCGACGATCAGCCCGGCAGTTTGCGCCGGTCTGACGACCACCTCGCGTAACTCGGCGCGATTCATCGGCCCCACCAGCAGGTTGGCCTGACGCAGCGCGTCGGCGAGACCGCGGTATTCGGCACAGCGGCCGTAGAAATCGGCTCGTACGGCGATCACGACGCGCAGCCTGCTGTCCGGTCGGCGGGCGGCAAGCAGGGCCTCGATGAACCCGGTGCGCTCCTGTATGTCCCGGCACAGCGTGAAGACCTCCTCGAACTGGTCCACCACCAGGACGGTGTCGCCGTCGGCGTCCCTCGGCATCAGCGCCTTCGCATGGGTGCGCAGTGGATGCTCGCCCGGGGTGAAGACGCGGATCTCCGCCAGTGAGGCGCCCTCGGCGCGCAGCGCGGGGATCAGTCCGGCCCGCAGCAGCGAGGACTTACCACTGCCGGACGGGCCGAAGACGGCCGAGAAGCGGTGCGCCAGCACCAGTTTGCGTACGTCCTCCACCAGCCTGCTGCGGCCGAAGAACCGCTCGTGGTCGCCTGTTTCGAAGCGGGCCAGCCCCTGATATGGCGACTGCCCTCCGTCGTCCTCGCGGCTGCGGACCGCCGATTCCTCGGCCGCCTCGCGCCAGCGCTGCTCCCACTCCTCCACATCGCCGCCGCAGGCCCCCACGTAGGCCTGGGTGACCGCCAGGGACGGCAGTTGCTCACCGGCGGCGGCCTGAGATAGCGCGGTCACCGAGTAATGGGCCCGGCGCGCCATCTCCCGGTAGGTCAGCCCGCCCGCCTCGCGCCGCAGCGTGCGTAACTCGTCCGCGAACCGCTGCACCGGTCCTGCGGCCGGATCCAGTGGTGTCTCACGACGCCCCATCGCGCTGATACCCCTTACGTCCCCGTGCCCCGTGCCCCGTGTCATGGCCACGGTAGGAACCCGCCGCGTGCACCGGCAAGGGCTCACCCTGGCCTCCCAACTGGTGCTCGGTGTTTGTTCGGTGTGGCGGAGGGGGCCTGCTGAACAACGGTGCGGGCGGCTGGACTGGTCGTCGTCGGCCCGATCTGCTGGACCGGCGCGGTACTGCCCACGCAGCGCCGCTGTTCCGACGACGCCGGCCGTGCCGCGTCGCCTCACCACTACGGGATTGAAGGAGAACCGAGATGTCAGGGAAGAAAACGGGGGCCGTACTCTGTGCGGTGGCTGCTGTCGGGGCGTTGGTGTCGCTTGCTCCGAGCGCTGAGCATGCTTCGAGTCTCGGTACCCCTACTCGTACCGTTGGCTCGACCCAAGCTGCGCGGGTTTCCCTTGCCGGGCTCGAGGTCGAACACGTCCCGGGCCAGCGGGACATGGTCGTCTATCTCAAGGCGAAGCACAGCGGCAAGTGCATGACCGTCTACCGCGGCAGCACGGCCAAGGGCGCCAAGGTCAACCAGTACAAGTGCGTGGGCGCGAAGAACCAGTGGTGGGTTCTTTACGCCGTTGCTCCGCCCTTTTGGCGTATCGCTGGGTACGAGAGCGGCAAGTGCCTGTCGGTGGCGGGAGGCAGCAAGAAGAACGGCGCCGGGCTGATCCAGTGGGACTGCAACGGTGCGGCGGACCAACGGTTCGGATGGAACGGCCACTCTCCTCTCAAGGCCTCTCACAGCGGGAAGTGCCTCGACGTGCAGGGCGGCAGCATGGCCAACAACGCACCCATCGTCCAGTGGCGCTGCAACGGCCGCAGCAATCAGACGTGGAACAAGGTGGACTAGTTATGAAGCTCAGCAGGACGATGACGCTCGCTGCCACAACTGCCGCAGCCGTGACCATGACCGTCTTCACGCCCCACGCGGTCTCGTCGGCGGCTACGAAAAGCGCATCCGGTGACCTGGTGTTCGAGCAGGTGCATGGAGCGGCATCCACCGTGAAGTACATCAAGAACAAGAAGAGCGGAAAATGCCTGACGGTGTACCGGGCCAGCAAGGCCAACAATGCCACCGTCAACCAGTACAGGTGCGTCGGAGCAGCCAACCAGCGCTGGAACATGGAATGGACCGGTGGCGTCAGCTACGCGCTGCGTAACGTGAACAGCAACAAGTGCCTCACCGTACACGGCGCCAGTAAGTCCAACGGCGCAGCCATCGACCAGTACACCTGCCTCGGTGAGGCCAACCAGGCCTTCTACATCAACATTTCCAAGCCCCACAAGACGGAGATGCGGCCGTCCCATTCCAGGAAGTGCCTGGATGTACAGGGCGGCAGCACCGCGGACAACGGCCGAGTCATCCAGTGGTCGTGCAACGGAGGGAAGAATCAGGCCTGGAGTTACTGAGAAGTAAGTATCTCAACCGCTCTTGAGCCTGGTAAGTCGAACAGGTTCCTGGTCGGGTGATCTTCCGCCAGTACGCGCATGAAGGCAGGGCCTCCTGGTAGCTCGGGCGTGCGACCCATCCGAGCGGTTCCCGGAGGCCCTGTTGTCGATGTTGTACGCGCCTGAGCCCGTCTGTTTCAACTCGCCCCGGCGTGCCCAACGGCTCGCGACGGCTCGGGCTCAGCCGGCCGGCGCGGCCGGGCTCGGGCAGCATGCCGAGTCACAGATGGGTGCGGAGCCACGCCAGGAACCATCCGGCAACCACGGTCCCGACGGCGGTTGCCGCACCACGGACGAGGCCGCTGAGCGCGGCGCGCGACAGGTGCAGGGGGAACCGCGATCGGCGGGTGGGTTTCGTGCTCATAGGAGTTACTCCTCAGGGGCGTGGCCGAGGCCTGCGTCACACACGGAGTGCAGATGGCCGGTACGGCTACGTCGGACTTCGAACACCTGAGAGCATGCGCACGTCAGGATTGTTGCGAAAGCCGCAATTAATATTGTGAGCAGGGTTTTTGAGGGCGAGCGCAGGATGTCAGCCGACTCAGGAGACAGTGAGAACCGAGGGCCCGGACGACCACGCAAAGACCTTGATGATGATCTCGGTTCGTGTACGCGGAAGTGGGCTGTGTACGCGCGCGGCGTGGTGAGTGGCACATGGGCGCGGCAGCGCGACGCCGCGGCCGCGATCGGCACCAAGGAGTCAGAGCTTTCACGGATCCTGGCTGGTCGGATCATGCCGGGAAAGGAGTGGCTGCCTGCCTTGCACCGCGCCCGCGAACAGGCAACCGGTCTATCGGTCTCGTCCTATGAGCAGGCACGCGTCTTCGCTTTGTACATGGACGCCCTGCAGGAATGGGAGGAAGCAGCCGCGCGGTCTGCCAGCAGGAAGCCCTACCAGCAGCGGTGGGCCCGGTACGACCTGGAGCGGCGGCTTGAGGTTGAGGAGTCCAGGCTGACTCGTGCCCTTGAGGCGTGGGCGCGCTGCGAGCGCGACCGCAGCGACCTCGATCGGGCCCTGGTGGAGGCTCGGCGTGCTGCCGCGGCTGAGGAAGCCGCTGCGCGGAGGTTACGGACGGAGAACGCCGGGCAGCGTCGGCAGCTGGAGGCGGCGTCGGTGTATGTGCGGGAACTCGAAGGGCGTCTACTCAAAAGCGAGCAGCTGAGCCGCTACTGGGAGAACGAGGCCGCGGCACTGCGCCGCCAGGTGGAACTCCTGATGGAGGAGCAGCGAAACAAGATCCCTTCGGATGTGCGCGCCCTGGTCACGGCCGGTGCAGCAAGGAGAGAGCGCACCACGGCCTCACCCCGAACCTCGTCCACTGGCACACATGACTTCCCTTCCAGTAGCCCGCGCCCGGATCGAGAAGATCCACAGAAGCCCAGGAAAAGAAGTGAGAAACAGCGAAAGCGCGCTCGGCTATTTTTCCTGTACTTCAGCCCGGCCCGAATCCTCACATTCTTACTGGCAGTGACACTGGCGTTGGTTGGAGCGCTCGCAGTAGCCGATCCGTACGAGGAAATGAGCGTCTATAAAAGCGCTCAGCTGTGCTCAGCAAGCGCGAACAGTGATTGCATCAGGAAGGAATCCGGGAAAGTTACCGGTAAGGATTCCACCACGTCCGACGATGAAACCACTTACGAGCTGACCTTCGAAAGGGCGTCTGGAGATATAGAGGACCATGATGTCAGCTGGGATGTTTACCGTGTGGCGGCGAAAGGTGACACGGTGAACTACAAGGTCTGGCGTGAAAAGGTAATAGAAATCTCCGTCAACGGCGAGAAGGAGGAAATTCCACCCTCGATCACCACGCTCCTGCTGGCCCTCGCTCTCCTTTGGCTCAGTCTCGGATTGTTTCTGTGGTCTCTGATCGGCGACGGCAGGATAGCAATCTTCACGAAAATGGAGGGTTTCGGAAAGATCTTTTCTTGGATGGTCATTGGTGTCGGCATCGGGATGTGCCTGTACGGGCTAATCGATGGGCCCTTTACGTGGCAGCTTTCGGTACTTGGTCTCTTCGTTACGGCCGTCGGTACAACGATTCTTTACGGAATCCTGGAGTTTGAGGCGTGGGAGTGGTGAGTTGCCACGCCGACGCGGCTCGGTGCGGACCGCGCGCCGAAGGATGTACCGCGCTTGTCACCCTCCGGCCGACGCGTGCGCAACCAAGAGCGGCCAGCCCCACGAGGGAGGGCCCGCTGTCGGTGCAACGGGCCGGCCCTCTGAGGGTCGCAGAAGACCGCGGGGACGGCCCTCTGAGGGTCGCAGAAGACGGGACCGCGGGGACGGGCATCAACCGTGTCCTATGCAACGCCAGCAGCCCCTGCGAGGTCACAGGTGTTCGGTGATGGTGGTGAGGGGGCGGGGGCGTGGTCGGTCGGGGGTGCGGGTGGGCGGGAGGTGTTTTGGCGAGTTTGCTCAGGAGAGGCGGGCGCGGCCGTCTTCGACGGTGTGGGCTTCGGTGAGGACTTTGCTGAAGGTTTTGATGACGGCCTCCGCGCCGACGGGGTGTTCGGGCGTACTGGTTGGGGGCTGAGGGACGGAGCCTCGCTCCTCGTCCCCGGAAACGGTGCAGCCCCAGGTGGGGGAGACGGTTACCCGCTGACCACGTGCTGCCGCTCGCCCCGCCGACAGGGCGAGCGGCACAAGGTGACAGCCGCCGGATGTACTCCGAGCCACTCGCACAGTTGGTGGCGACGCTCGCCATCGTCAGTGGACCAGCCAGAGAGCGCTTCCCTCAGAGCTGAGGGCTGGGCCGCAATCGCTTGAACTCCCTGGCTGCGGTCATCGGGATTCCTCCGTGGATACCCCCGCCTTCAGGCGGGGGAGGAAGCGGACTCCTGCGGAGCAGGGCAGGGACAGCCGATGCGCCGCCGGGGCGGATCTGCGTTCACCCCCAATCACCCGCAGGTAAGGGGTAGTTTGTGTGGTGTCTGGTCGGCGATAACCAAGCTGGCCGGGCCTACCGCCGGGCTGGCGGGATGTCAGGTCTGTGGAGCTGGCGTAAGACTGCTGGGCGTACCCAC
>NZ_JBSFDB010000070.1:0-31866 GCF_053593695.1 Streptomyces sp. NPDC002144 | reverse complement strand
CGCAGCCAGGACGGCCTCGATCCCTTCCGGTCTCCCCATACCAGAACAACGAGCCGCGCAGCCGGAAGCCACGACTTGTTTCCCGGCAAGCCCTAATAGGCCGGTCTGCAGGAATGGGACGTGGACGTCGCCGGCACAGGTGAGCTTCAACACATCGGAGGTCTGTGTCGTATACAGGCATCGCACAGCATCGCTGTTGCGTATCGCGCACTGTTCCTGCAGTACAGGCACGTGTCACCGGCGGCATGACGTGGCGTCAAATGGGCCTGCGCGGAGGGGAGAAGGGGCTGGTCAGCTACTTCCGGGTAGCGGAGAGCGGCTGTCGAGAAGAACCTCAGTCGTCACTCCAGCCTCTACTGTGTTGTCAGACCCCTTCCGGGCCTCTCCCCCACCAGCGGGCGGGACTCCCGTCTGCCACCACCAAGAACAGGCAGCCGCGGGTATGAAGCCACTGCGCCCAGAAGATCCCGAACAGCTGGGCCCCTACCGCCTCGTGGCCCGGCTCGGAGCGGGCGGAATGGGCCGCGTCTATCTGGCCACGTCGCCGGCCGGCCACGCCGTCGCGGTCAAGGTCATCCGCCCCGAGATGGCGGAGGACAAGAACTTCCGCATCCGTTTCCGGCGCGAGGTGGCGGCCGCGGCGGCGGTCGGCGGCACCTACACCGCATCCGTGGTGGACGCCGCTCCGGACGCGGAGACGCCATGGCTCGCCACCACCTACATCCCCGGCCCCACCTTGGCCGAGGCGATCGCCGAAAACGGGCCGCTACCGGTGGAGACGGTTCTCGCCCTTGGCGCCGGCATGGCCGAGGCGCTCAGCGCGGTGCACGCCCAGGGCCTGGTGCACCGTGACCTCAAACCCTCCAACGTGCTGCTCGCCGCCGACGGACCACGCGTCATCGACTTCGGCATCGTCCGCGCCCGCGACGGCTACCAACTCACCGCCACCGGAGGCGTGTTCGGCTCCCTGGAGTACATGTGCCCGGAACAGGCGACCGGAGATCCGATGGGAGCGGAGGGCGACGTCTTCTGTCTCGGCTCGGTACTGGCCTTCGCCGCGTGCGGGCGCCCACCGTTCAGCGGCGCCGCGGCAGCGACTCTCCTTTACCAGGTGGTCCACGGCTGGCCCGACCTGACCGGCGTGCCCGAACCGCTCGAGAAGATCATCGGGCTCTGTCTGGCCAAGGATCCCGCGCTGCGCATCACACCCGACCGACTCTCCGCGGCGTGCGCTCCGGGCGGCGTCGAACAGCTGCTGACCGAGGCCTGGCTGCCCGCTCCGGTGGCGGCGACCGTGGCCCGCTATCAGGCCGCCGCTCTGGATCTCGTACCGACACCGGCCGCCGCGCCGATCACCACCGACACCCCCGATGCTCTCGAGAGCAGGACCGGGGCGAACGGCGCCCGCCCACTCGGTGACGACTCCGACTGCGGGGACGGTGAAGCGCATGACCGCGCAGAGGCCCAAGTCGCCATCACACCCCAGGCGGATGCGGACTTCCTCCGCCTGACGTCACCAGAGCCCTCCGGCCCGTCCGAGAAGCCGGCCCCGGAGGCCGCGCCTTCCCGCGCACACCGTCGCTCCCCCACCCACCCCGGTCTCTCCCGGCGCTCGATGCTCGCCGCCGCCACCGGCCTGGCAGTGGCCGGAGGGGCCACCGCACTCGTCGCCGTACAAAGGAAGCCCCGCACCCGCTCCGCGTCTTCCATCGTCCCCCCGCCCGAGCCGAACTGGGTCTACGCCAGCGCCCCGTTGCTGCAGACCCCGGCGGTCTTCAACGACGGCACCGCCCTGCTCAAGGCCCGCCCGGGCGCCGTGATCTGCCTCGACCTCGACAACGGCTCCCACCCCAAGTGGATCTACCAGGGCATCAGCCTCTCGCCCACTCCCGTCCTGCTGACCGACGGCGCCGCCGTCGCGCTCGGCACGGGCGCCACCGTGATCGGCGTCGATCCGACCAGCGGGACCGAGCGGTTCACCCTCGACTTCGGCACGGACTTCCGGTTCGACCAACTGCTGGGCACCTACGAAGGCTCCACCCTCTCCGTACTCGGCGCCCGGCTGGAGCGCCAGTCGACGGAACAGGGCGTCGCGACCTCCACCGACGCGGTCTTCGCCGTCGACCTCCAGGCCCGCCAGGCGGAGGTCATACCGATCAGCCCGGAAGACGTCGGCATCCCCATCCAACCGGTCGTCACCTCCGACTACTTCGTCTACGCCGACGGCCTGCGCAACGTCTCCGTCCGCAGCACCCGCGACGCCGGCTCCCTGCGGTGGCGACACCCGGTCGGCTACGACCTGCGGCCCGGTATCGCCGTACTCGGCCAGACCGTCTTCGCCATCGGCTCCGAGCTCATCGCCCTGGAGCTCGGTACCGGCAGGCTCCGCTGGCGCGCGAAACCCGAGCACGGCATGTTCACCTCCCTCGGAACGGGCGGCAACACCGTCTACGCCATCGGCAACGACCCCCACGGCGTCTACGCCTTCAACGCCGTGAACGGCTCACGGCGCTGGTTCTGCGCGACGCCCCCACTCGACGGCGACCATTCCATCGCGGTCGGATCGAAGGCCGTGTACGCCGCCGCCCTGGAGAACAAGAAAGGTTTCTTCGCCATCGACGCCGCCACCGGCCGCCTGCGGTGGAACTTCACGGACGGCCGGGACACCGGCGTCAACGGCTGGCAGATCTCCTGCGACCGAGCCGGCCATCTGGTGGCTCACCACTACGACCGCGTCTACGGCCTGCCGAGCGCCTGACAGCGGCACGGCCCCGGGTACGGCGTCGCCGTACCCGGGGCCATCGCGCGGATGGTTGCTAGGGCGACGTGACCAGCTCGTCCCGCTTGCGGCTGATCCGCTGGCGGACCAGTGCAAAGGCCACCACGCCGAGCGCCACCAGCGTGGACAGGACCACCTGGTCGCGTCCGCCGCCATCCGCCGTGTCGGTCAGCATGTAGCCCAGCACGAAGGTGATCAGGGCGATCGTGGCCCAGGTCAGATAGGGGTAGAGCCACATCCGCACGACGAGCTTTTCCGGCGACTCCCGCTGGATGATCTTGCGCATCCGCAGCTGCGAGAAGCAGATCACCAGCCAGACGAACAGCGCGATCGCACCGGAGGAGTTGAGCAGGAACTGGAAGACGGTGTCGGGCCACAGGTAGTTGAAGGCGACCGCGACGAAGCCGAAGACCACCGAGGCCAGGATCGCCGTGCGCGGCACACCGCGCTGGGTGGTGCGGGCGAAGGAGGACGGGGCGTCGCTGCGCCCGCCGAGCGAGAAGGCCATGCGGGAGGCGGTGTACAGGCCGGAGTTGAGACAGGACAGCACCGAGGTCAGCACGATCGCGTTCATGATCTGGGCGGCGTGCGGGATGCCGATGGAGCTGAGTGCGGCGACGTACGAGCCGTCCTTGAGGATCGCCGGGTCGTCCCAGCGCAGCAGCGACACCACGACGAGGATCGAGCCCAGGTAGAACACCGCGATCCGCCAGATCACGCTGTTGGTGGCCTTGGTGACCGCGCCCCGCGGGTCCTGGGACTCGCCGGCCGCGAGCGTGACGATCTCGCTGCCCATGAAGGAGAAGACCACCATCAGGACGCCGGTGAGGATCGCGCCCGGTCCGTGCGGCAGGAATCCGCCGTGCGCGGTGAGGTAGGAGAAGCCTGACGCCGGGTGGTCCGAGCCGGGCAGCAGGCCGAAGATGGCGAGGCCGCCGAGCACGATGAACGCGGCGATGGCGACGACCTTGATGCCCGCGAACCAGAACTCGAACTCGCCGTAGGAGCTGACCGAGGCGAGGTTCGAGGCGGTCAGGACGACCATGACGATCAGGGCCCAGCCCCACTGCGGGACGGCGGGCACCCAGCCGGCCAGGATCTTGGCCCCGGCGGTCGCCTCCACGGCGAGCACCACGACCCAGAAGAACCAGTACAGCCAGCCGATGGTGAAGCCGGCCCAGCGGCCCAGCGCCCGGTCGGCGTAGGCGGAGAAGGAGCCGGACGTCGGGTCGGCCGCTGCCATCTCGCCCAGCATGCGCATCACGAGGACGACGAGGACGCCGACGAGCGCGTACGAGACGAGGATGCCGGGGCCGGCGGCGGCGATGCCGGAGCCGGAGCCGACGAAGAGGCCGGCGCCGATGACACCGCCGATGGCGATCATCGACAGGTGCCGGTTCTTGAGCCCCGGCTTCAGGCCGGGTTCGGTGGGTGGACTCTGGGTGAGCGTTGAGGTCATCGCGACATCCATGAGAGGAGGGGGGACGGTGACCGGGAAATTAGTTCAGTACGATCCAAAAGAACAAGACTTGTTTAACTGTTCATCATGCTCTATTTTACGGGCAACGCGGAGCCGCTACGTCCGTAGGAGCCCCCATGCACATCTCACGCGGGCCGTGACCCCGCTCAGCAGGCGGTTAAGGTGACGTCGTGGCCAAGACAGCGGGGAAGTTCGTCTCCGGGGTGCTCGACGTCCGCGCCCTGCCCGGCAGGGGACAGACCGGATCGGACCTCGTCCGCTCACGGATCGCCCTGCGGGTGCGCCTGAGGTCCGAGACACCGGGAGACCGGCTGCCCGACGTCGGCGTCCTGGCCGAGGAACTCGGCATCGGTGAGATCACCGTGCGCCGGGCCCTGGAGGGCATGTGCCAGGACGGGCTGCTGGACCGTCGGCGCGGCAGGGCCGGCGGCACCTTCGTCGCCCAGGACTGGGACACCGTCGTGGCCGTGATGCACGACCCCGACGAGGCGGCCTCACTGGACGCCGTCCACGCGCTGCTGGAATGCGGTCTCGTCTCCCACGCCGTGGGCGAGGTACCGCAGGACAGGCTCGACGGACTGCGGGCGCTGACCGACGAACTGGACCGCACCGACGTACCGGACCACTTGCTCGAACTGGAGACCCGCTTCCACCTCGACCTCGCCGAGGCGCTCGGGGGCCCCGGCATCCGCGAGTTCGCCGCCGACCTGCTCGGCCGCCAGTGCCTACTGCTGCCCGCCCCGACCCCCGAGGTCGTACGGGCACGCAACCGCCACCACTCCGACCTGCTCGACGAACTCGCCCGCGGCGCCATGGCCCCCGCGGTGGCCGCGGTCAAGGCCCACCGCAACGCCGGAACGGCCTGAGGCCCGCCCAAGCCCCGACACCGCCACCGCACCGACCCCTTTACGAGGAGCCGCCGTCATGCCCGACACCGAAACCGCCGGCCCGCCCCAGCGGCTGCGCGGCGGCGTGCTCGGCATGGCGGACATCGCCGCCGCCACCATGGCCAACGTCGGCCCGGCCATGAGCTTCTTCTTCGGCTTCGCCTTCCTCGCCACCACCGCCGGCGTCGCCTCCCCGCTGACCATCCTCACCGCCGGCGTGGCCGTCGCGCTGCTGGGCAACACCCTCGCCCAGTTCTCCCGGGCACACCCCTCGGCGGGCAGCTTCATCACCTTCGTCGGCAAGACCTTCGGCCCCGTCAGCGCCGTGACCACCGCCCTGCTGGCCGGCCTCGGCTACATCATCGCCATGGCCTCCGTGATCGCCATCTCGGGCGGCTTCGTGCAGATCACCCTGCACCACTACACCGGCGTCGACATCCCGTGGATCCTCTGGACCCTGCTGCTGACCGGCGCGTCGGTGGTGCTGATGCTGCGCGGCATCGTCGTCTCCACCAAGTGGGCCGGTTACTTCTTCGCCGTGGAGATGCTGGTCCTCGTCGTGGTCTCGGTCGCGGCACTCGTCGAACACCGCGGCAACCTGTCCGCCGCGCCCTTCCTGCCCGACCACATCCACCACGGCCTCAGAGGCCTGGCCGCCGGCTTCCCGCTCGCCGTGTACCTCTTCGTCGGCTGGGAGAACTCCGCGGCCCTGGCGGAGGAGACGGAGAACCCGCGGCGCAACGTCGGGCGCGCCGTGTTCTCCTCCGTGGGCATCATGACGGCCAGCTACATCCTCTTCTCCTACGCCACCGTCACCGGCTTCGACTACGACGTCCAGCGGCTCGGCGACTCGGCCATCCCCTTCATCGACGTCGCCCACGACACCCTCGGCGCGCTGGCCTTCCTCGCCTACGTCGGCGGCCTGACCTCCACCCTGGGCGTGCTCATCGCCGGCATCAACTCCCAGGCTCGGCTGGTGTTCAACGCCGGCCGCGAGGGACTGCTGCCGTCCTTCTTCGGCTACGTCCACCCCGTGCGCCGTACGCCGAACAACGCGATCGTCACCTTCGCCGTCACCGCCCTGCTGATCATCGGCGGCTGGGGCCTCGGGCATCTGCTCGGGGCCGACGGCGGTCCGATGGACCCCGTGGTCTTCTTCACCGAGTCCTCGACCCTGGGCACCATCCTGATCCTGGTGGTCTACCTGGCCTCCAACATCGCCCTGCCCTTCTACTACCGGCGCTACCGCCCCCAGGAGTTCCGCACCGTCCGCCACCTGGTGCTGCCCGCGCTCGGTGCCTTGGCGATCCTGGTGCCGCTCTACTACCTGGCCAAGCCCGGCCAGCCCGCGCCGTACAACTGGTTCCCGGTCGCGGCCCTCGCGGCCCTGCTTCTCGCTGTCGGCTACGCGACCCTCCTGGTCCGCCGAGACCCGGGCCTGGCCGAACGGGTCGGCTCCGTCGTCGCCGACGTGGAGTGAGGCCCTACGAAGGCACAACCCCATCAGCCGCGCCCGGCCCTCCGGGCCGCACGACACCATGGAGAGCCCATGCCTTCCGACACCGCACGCCGCCGCTGCACCGCGGTGGGACTGGGCACCCGCGCCGGGCACTTCACCGCGGCTCTCGCCGGTCCCTACGCGGACCGCGTCGAGCTGGTCGGCTTCTGCGATGTCAACCCGCACCGCATGGCCGTCCACAACGAGTGGACCGGCGCCTCGGTCCCCGCGGGGGCGCCTCGAGCTTCTCGTCGAGGAGTCCACCTGGACAGGGCCGGAGGCATAGGTGCGGGACGACACCGCCGTACTGCGCGGGGACGCGGTCGGTGACACGGCCGGGCGCACGGAACTGCCCCTGCGGCGCTTCTGGGAACCGCCGCGTGAGATCAAGGTCAACACCGGGGAAGGGGGGCACGGCGGCGGGGACGTCCGGATGCTCGCCGATCTCTTTGGTGAGCGGCGGGCCGACCCGCTCGGGCGGGCGGCCGACGCGGTCGACGGGGCACGCTCCCGGTTCACTCACCGATGAGTTTCGTCGTGCCGGAAGGTCCATCCCGGCACAACGAGACGAACGGAGAATCCGATGAGCAAGGCCCACTCGCAACCGACGGCCGACATCGCCCGCCGCATGTTCGAGCTCCTGGAGCCGATCTGCCTGGTCACCTTCTTCGCCGACGAGTGCAACGACGAACTGGCCGCGCTCGGCCACCGCACCTACTGGGACGGCTACTTCGCCAGCCGCGCCGCGCCGCTTGGGCGGGTGCCGGCCCAGGTCGTGCACGCGGCCTTCTACAACTTCGCCGACGGCGAGGCCGCCCGGCACATCCCCAGCGCGTGGGAGACGATCCCGCCCGAGGCGTCCGTCGCCGCCCGGGAGCGGGGCAGCGCGGCCTCGCTACGGCGCATCCTCGGCGAGGAACTCGCCGGCTCCCCGGGCCTGGTGCGCGCCGCCGACCTGACCACCAAGGCCGCGACGAGCGCCCCCACCGAGGGCAGGGTCATGTACGCCGGGATGCGTACCCTGCCCGTGCCGAGCGACCCGGTCGCCCGGCTGTGGCACTCCGCGACCATGCTGCGCGAGCACCGCGGCGACGGGCACATCGCGGCCCTCGTCGGTGCGCGCATCGGTGGCACGGAGGCCCACATCCTCTCCGCGCTGGAGCAGGGTATCCACCCGCCGGAGTCGTTCGGGCGGGTCCATCACCTGCCGAAGGAGCGGCTGGCCGCGGTCATGGACGGCTTGCGGACGCGCGGGCTCGTCGACATCGACGGCCGGTTCACCGACGCCGGCCGCGCCACCAAGCAACGCATCGAAGCACTCACCGACGAGCTCGCCGCCCCGCCCTACGAGGCCCTGTCCGCCGCCGAGCTCGACGAACTGATCGCCGCGCTCGAGCCCATCACGGCGAAGGTGACGGCCGCGGGATCGCAGTGACAGCCCGGATACCGTGGGCGGACCAGACCGGGTCCCAGGTCACCGTTCTCACTTCGCCCGCTCACCAGTACATCAGCGCGATCGACCCGCTGCCCCAGCTGGAGTACAGGCGGGCCCGCGCAACGTAGCGGTGGTCCTTCACGAGCTTGACGTCGAGGCGTCCGTTGCGGTCCTGTCCGCTGTCGTCGTCGGCCGTCACGTACCGCAGACCGTCGGCGGTCTCCTCGAACAGGGCCAGGACGACGTCGCTGTGCCCGAACGTACCGACCTGATAGCTCCGGGTCTCCGGGGGAACGATCTCGAAGTCCGCCTGGCCTCCCGCGGCGAGCTGCAGCGGGGCGGACTGGAACGGCTCGAGTCTGGCCGGGCGGGCTGCCAGCGTCGGGTACCACTGGAGCACACGCTCCTTGTCCGTGGCGGACAGGGCCAGCGTCTCCGGGATGCCCTGGCGGTAGGCCTCCGGACGCACGATGAGTCCGGGTCCGAAGCTGTACTCCATGATGGAGTCCGGATCCCACGTGGAACCCGTCACCTCGTTCTGCGACAGCTTGCGCAGGATGTTGTTGAACGTCACCTCGTGCGGCCAGTTGTTGGGCGGTCCACCGAGGTCCGCGTAGACCTTCTCCTCGTTCCAGACGATGCCGGCGAACGGGTTCTGGTGCTCATGGGCGAAGCCGACCGCGTGCCCGATCTCGTGCAGCGCGGTGGCCTTGCCGTACGGAGTGGTCAGGTCCCAGCCGAACGTCATGGTCGGCTCGGTGGTGCCGATGCCCAGGTTGTCCCGGCCGACGTACGAGGCGGACCCCTCGCTCTCCCGGAACAGGACACGGACCTCGGAGTCACCGGGATCGGCCACTTCCTGGAAGTCCAGACCGATACCGAGGGACTTCCAGACCTGGAAGGCGTGCCGGACCTCGTCCAGTTGCTCCGGGCCTCCGATGTCACCGCCCTGATCGAGGAAGGCGTAGTGCAACACGGTGCCGTTGATCCACTTGGCCCGCGACAGGAGGATGGCCCTCGAACGGTTCGGGCTCAGGTCAGGACGCAACTCGGGTTGTGTCTGCGGTGGTTGGTTGCAGTACCGGGGCACGGTTGTCCCGCTGTCGGCCGGCGCGGTCATGGTGTCTCCTCCGACGCGTGTCCGCCACCATGAGGGCGAGCGCATACCCAGCCGTCGGCCGGCGGTCGGGCGAAGGAGGAAGAGGTCGGCGGCGTGACGATGATCGCCACCACGGTGTCACAGAACTGGTGGAATGCCCGACCTGATGATTCCAGCATCTTTCTCGGCAGGTCATTCTGCAACTCGGTGACGCCCCGTGAGTTCGGGGCGGGAGGCGCAGAACGAGCCCCTTCAGACCCTTTCGGGTTTGCGGGCGAGCAGACAGGCGTGCGGCCTCTTCACCCGTCCGCCGGGCTCCTGCTCCAGCCGCGCGGTGACAACGAGTCCGGCCTGCTTCATCAGGCCGGCGACGCGCTCCAGGGGCAGGAGGTACGACTCGTAGGACACCGGACGGCCGTAGCCCTGGGTCGGCTGCAGCCGTTCGTCGCCGACATGACCTCCCCACAGCAGGTGGCCGCCGGGCGCGAGCGTGCGGTGGAACTCGGCGAACACCGCCGGAAGCCACTGCGGGGGCGTGTGGTGGGTGGAGTACCAGGCCAGGATGCCGCCGAGCTCGTCGCCCTTCAGCTCCAGCGAGGTCATCGAGCCCGTGGTGAACCGCAGGTTCGGATGGGCGAGGCGGGCCAGCTCGATCATCCTCGGCGACAGATCGATGCCGAAGGCGGACACCCCCAGCCCGGCCAGGTGCGCCGTCACCCGGCCGGGGCCGCACCCCAGGTCCGCGACCGGTCCCAGATCTGCCGTCCGTACGAGTTCGGCGAACCCCGCCAGCATCGCGCGTGACAACGGGTCCATCTCGGTGGGAAGCGGTACGCGTTCGACATAGTCGGCGGCGACCGTGTCGTAGGACTCGCGCACGGCTGTGAGGAAGGAGGGCTCGGTCATGCGGGCGACCCTAGACGACGGCACTGACAGCCGTGCCAGAGCCGCCTATTGCCCGTCGAGCACCCTGTCGAGGGTGAGGGCCGCGTCGATGAGTGCGAGGTGTGTGAACGCCTGCGGGAAATTGCCCAGTTGACGGCCCGTCGGGTCGATCTCCTCCGAGTACAGGCCCAGATGGTTGGCGTATCCCATCATCTTTTCGAAGACCAGCCGCGCCTTGTCCGCCCGCCCCGCACGGGCCAGGGCGTCGACGTACATGAACGTGCACAGTGAGAAGGTGCCCTCGGAACCGCGCAGACCGTCGGGAGAGGCTTCCGGGTTGTAGCGGTAGACGAGGCTGTCGCTGACCAGTTCGCGCTCGAAGGCGTCCAGGGTCGATGCCCAGATCGGATCCTCGGGGCTGAGGAACCCGACGGTCGCCATGCGCAGCAGCGAGGAGTCCAGTACGTCGCTGCCGTAGTGCTGGACGAAGGCCTGCCGCTCCTCGTTCCACCCCTTGGCCATGACCTGTTCGTAGACGGCGTCGCGCTCCGTCTGCCACCGCACGGCCGCCGACGGCCAGCCCTTCGACTCGGCGAGGCGCAGGGCGCGGTCGAAGGCCACCCACGACATGACCCGGCCGTAGGTGAAGTCCTGGCGTCCGCCGCGGGTCTCCCAGATGCCCTCCTCCGCCTGGTCCCAGTGGTTGGCCAGCCAGTCCAGGTTCGCGCGCATCGCGGTCCATCCGGCGTGGCCGATCTGGAATCCGTGCTGGTGCGCGAAGTAGATGCTGTCCAGTGCCTCGCCGTAGATGTCCAGTTGGAGTTGTGTCGCGGCGCCGTTGCCGATGCGTACCGGCCGGGAGCCCGCGTAGCCCTCCCAGTGGTCGAGGATCTGCTCGTCGAGGTCGCTGGAGCCGTCGACCTTGTACATGACGTTGAGCGGGCCCGTGCTCCCGCCGCTGCCGGCCTGCTCCTTGACCCGGTCGGTCAGCCAGCCGATGAACGCCTGGGCCTCCTCCGTGAAGCCCAGCCCCAGCAGGGCGTACACGGAGAAGGAGGCGTCCCGGATCCAGGTGAAGCGGTAGTCCCAGTTGCGTTCGCCGCGCAGTTGCTCGGGAAGTGCCGCCGTCGGAGCGGCCACCACCGCGCCACTGGGAGCGAAGGTCATGAGCTTCAGCGTGATCGCGGATCGCTCCACCATCTCGCGCCAGCGCCCGGTGTAGCGCGACTGTGCCATCCAGGAGCGCCAGAACGCCACGGTCTCGTCGAAGAGCCGTTCGTACGCGTCCAGGCGGACCTCGGCAGGGGGCCCCTCGGCGCCCACCTCAAGCACCAGTCCGCGCTGCTGACCTGCCTTCAGCGTGAGTGAGAGGTGCAGGTCGCCGCCCTGGTCCGTGAGAACGTCGGTCAGCCGGTCGTCCCCCGGTTCACGGATGGGGTGCACGGTGAGTGACGTGCCGTCCTCCGCGGCGAAGACCGCTCCGTGCTGGGAGATGTGCACCTCGTGCTTGCTGCGTCCGTAGTCGAACCGTGGGGCGATCTCCACCTGGAACGTCATGCTGCCGCGCACACAGCGGACCAGACGCACCAGGCGGTGGCGGGAGGTGACCGTCGTACCGGTCACGGGCATGAAGTCGACCACCTCACCGGCGCCCGCCTCGGTGATGAACCGGGTCACCAGGACAGCCGTGGCAGGCAGGTACAACTGCTTGACCGTGTGGCTCCGGTGCGCCGGCCGGACCGTGCAGTGGCCGCCCTCCTCCCTGTCCAGCAGCGCCCCGAAGATGCTCGGCGAGTCGAACCGCGGGGTGCAGAACCAGTCGACCACGCCCTCGGTGGACACCAGCGCGGCGGTCTGCAGATCGCCGATGAGACCGTGGTTCTCGATCAGTGGGTAGCTGTCCATGGGGACGCCCCTTTCGAGCGGGATTTCTCCCGCTCTCCTTCGCCCTGCTACGGGTTCTTCCACTTCGCGTTGTCGGGGATCGTCTTTTCGGGCACGTGCACCTGGATGACGGACGGGCCGCTCGTGTACTCCTGCGCGCCTCGCACGGCGTCCCTCAGCTCTCCGTATGTGCCGACTTCCCATCCCCGGCACCCGAAGACCTCCGCCAGCTTGCTGTAATTCCAGCGGTGCAGCTCGCACGGCTTGTAGAACGGTTTGTCGGAGTGGTAGACCCCTGCATCGGCGAGCCACTGCTCCACGGCGTAGACGCCGTTGTCGATGACGAAGATGATCGGATCGAGGCCGAACCGGGCCTGCGTCGAGAGGCATTGGGCGGTCATCTGGAAGCCGCCGTCACCCGAGAAGACGATCACCTTCTGGTCGGGACCCTTGGCCAGGCAGATACCCGTGGCGGCGGCCCCGCTGTAGCCGATCGCCGAGTAGGACGACTGGACGATGAACCCTCCCGGGTTCGGCACATCGAGCAGCAGGCTGCCGAAGTAGTTCATGCTGGCGTCGGCGCCGACGATGGTGTTCCTGTCGATGTACTGCTGGATGTAGTCGTAGAAACCCTGGTACGTGATGACATCCGTGTCCCCCACGACCGGTGCGCTGCGGGCCGGCATGTCGGGGGCCTTGCGCACCTTGGGCGTGATCTTCTCGGCCAGGATGCCGTCGACGAGGTGCTCCAGGGCGACCTGTCCGCCGAAGGAGGTTCCGAACTTGACGGCGTCGAACGACGCGAACGCGGTTTTGTCGTAGTCCGGGGCCCACCCCAACGAGTTGATGTCTGTCAGCCACACACCGAGGGCCAGGATGAAGTCCGCCGTGCCGGCGAGGTCCGTCACGGCCGTCGCTGACGCCTGGCCGTCGAGCACGCCGACGAACAGCTCATCGTCTTCGGAAAGAACGGACTTGCTGAGGAGTTCCGTGACGAACGGGATGTTGAGTTGCTGGATCAGACTCATGGCCTTGTCCTGAAGACCGAGCCGGTCGATCTCCACACCCAGCCAGATGAGCGGGTTCTCGGCGTTTTCGAGCTGTGCGCGGATCTGTGCGACCGACTGCTCCAGGCTGGTCTCGTCCGACAGGATCCTGGTTGGCTTCAACACGCCCCTCGGCGCCTCGCACTCCAGGTCGACCATGTCCTGGAGCAACTCGATGTAGATCGGGCGCCGTTCGCTGATGCACCGGGTGAGTGCGTAGTCGATCAGCGTGGGGGCGAGATCGGGGTTGTCGATCCGTATGGCCGCGACCGTCAGGTGCTCGAAGGACTGAAGATCCGTCTCGCGTCCGCTGATGAAGTGATGGGCGCTGAAGCCGGTCTGTTCGAAGACGATGGTCTTCTTCACACTCGGCGTGCCGTTGATCAGTACGAGCGGCACCTTCTCGACATAGGCGCCGGCGACAGCGTTCACGGCACACAACGCTCCTGCGGAGTAGGTGACGCACAGGGCGCCGATCCCCTTCAGCCTCGCGTAACCGTCCGCCGCGTAACCGGCGTTCACCTCGTTGACTTCCTCGACGATCTCCATGCCGTTCGGCGCGACGTACCGGTTCAACCATTCGATCGAATAGTCGCCGGCGATGGCGAACAGGTGGTCCAGCCCGAGTTGGCGGAGCCGGTCCACCAGGTACTGCCCTACCGTGCATCCCTCGGTCACGATGGAAGCACCTCCCGTGATCAGTAGTCGCTCGCGCCGCCGAACAGTCGGGGCAGGTAGATGTCGAAGATCCCGGGGCACTTGCGTTCGGGATACCGCTGCAGCAGGAAGCTCTTGAAGGCGTCGCCCGACAGCCCGTCACCGATCGCCTGCCGAGCGGCGGAAAGGTACTCGACGTTGCGGGCGACTTCGTTCTTGTCGGCCGGCAGGCCGTGGCCCGGCATGAACAACTCGTACTCCGACACCAGCATTTCTTGCAGGACCCTGATCCAGTGACCCATGTGTTTCGTCAGATACAGATGGGTGCCGCTGTAGATCAGGTCCTGAGTGAAGTACGCGCCCACGTCAGGAAGCCTGATGGTGAGGTGGTAGTCGATTTCGGTGTCCGTCACCCGGTCGAAGACATACCTGACCCCGTCGATCGTCTCTTCGCCGGGACTGGCGACCTGCTTGGGAACGACTACGCGCTCCGGGGCGAGATCACCGAGTTTCCAGTGGTCACTTCTCGAGTCCTCCCCGTGATCCTGGATGAAGGTCATGGTTTCGGAGAGGGCATGGACGGTGATGTCGGCGAACGCGGTTCCCAGACCGAACCAGTGGTCCGGGTGCCGGTGGGAGACATACAGCCGCTCGATCGGTTTGCCCAGGCTGTCCGCGTAGTCCCTGAACGCCCTCGCGTACGGGACGAGGAACTGCGCGTCGACGAGAACCAGCTGGTTCGCGGTTTCGATGATGTGGGTGGCGTTCGCGATGTTGCTGTCTTCGAAGGACGCGACGAAGGTGTGAATGCGGACATCGCCTGTCTGCTTCACGACCATGATGACGGGATCTGACATCTGAGCCGGCATGCGAGGCCTCCGGGTTATGCGGTCTGCGTCCGCAGTTCGTCCAGCGCGGCCCTGGCGACGTCGTAAGCACTGTCCCTGCCGGGCACCGCTTCGTCCTCGCCGGGTCGCCAGAAACGCCGGCGTGCCATGCGCATGGAGCTGTCGAACGGCGGGATGGCGTTGAACACTTCGATCAGGTACGGCCCGCGATAGACCGGTTGGATCTCGTCCGAGATGATGTTCCAGGGGATCCAGCTGTCCTTCACCGCGCCCCGGTCGGGTGCGGATATGTGGACGTAGTAGAGCCGGTCCTGCCGTACCGCCCGCGCGACGTTCTCCTTCAATACCGACGGGCCCTGACTTTCCATCACGACCTGCGCGGTGTCGATCGTCACGCCACCCTGCGGGTGTTCGAGGCCTTCGAGGAAGTCCAGTACCTCGGAGACCATGTTGGGCGGCGGCGTCTCCCAGCTCTTGACGGGCTCGACGGCCAGCTTCACCTCTCGCGCCGCGGCGTACTCCAACAGTTCCTCGAAGACGGAGCGCGCCGCGTCGTACCGCGGTTTCATCCAGTCCTGCAGGGCGTCGCTCCAGATCGGCTCGTCGGAGTCCGTGACCGGAAAGACCCCGTAGGGGTAGATGAACGGCCCGGACATGATCGAGTCGCCGCCCAGGACCCTGGTGATCTCGACGCGTGACTTGAGGTAGGACAGCGCCTGCCGACGCTGCTCCTCATAAGGCGACGTCGGGTCGAAGGTGCGCGTGGTCCCGACGTTGGTGGTGAACTTCGCCTCCCCCAGTCCTGCCCGCTCGAATGCCTTCTTGAGGCCCAGGTAGCTGTCGACCTCGAGCTTGTGATCGACGGTCGTGGGCTGGGCCGCGATATGCACGTCGAATCCGTCATAGCCCATGTCGGTCAGGGCTTTCAGGTGGTTGACAAGTGTCCGGGTGTACCGCGTGTCCTGTGGCCGCAGATCGGCCGTGAACATGAAGAAGCTGAAGAACACGTCCCGTCCGAGTGTCGCGTTCATCGTCACCACCCCAGGACATCGGCGAGGTAGGCGCGGGCCTTCTTGGCGTACTCGAGCGGGACGGCCCTGTTCGGATCCTGCTCCGCCTCCACGACCAGCCACCCCTGGTAGTGCGCGTCGGCCAGGACTTCGAGGATGGGCCGGAAGTCGATCGCACCGTCTCCGGGCACGGTGAACACGCCGAGCTGGATGGCTTCCTGGAAGGACAGGCCTTCCTCACGTACCCGGCTGACCACCTCGGGACGGACGCTCTTCAGGTGGACGTGTCCGATGCGGTCGGCGTACACCCGGGCCAGCTCCAGCGGATCGTCGCCGGCGAAGGCGATGTGTCCCGTGTCGAGCAGCAGATGGACCAGGTCCGGATCGGTCGAGGACATCAATCGGTCGATGTCGGGCCGGTTCATGACTCCCGTGCCCATGTGGTGGTGATAACTGAGCTTCATCCCGGCCGAGTCGGCGATCCTGCCCAGCTCGTTCAGGCCCGAGGTCAAGGCGTCCCACTGGGCGTCGGTGAAGACCGGCCGGTTGGCGAACACGTCCACCGGCAGCAGGTGCGAGGAGGCGCCGAACTCGGCCACGACCAGCTCGGTCCCGCCCAGCGCCCTGATACGGGCCAGGGTTTCCTCGAAGGCGGAGATCGTCTTCTGCCGCATGTTGCCGATCGTGAAGTAGGTGCTCGTCCAGGGCTCGGACACGCTCAGGCCGCGCAGATCGAGGGCTGCCTTGAGCTCGTCGGCGTCCGACGGGTACTTGTGTCCGATGCTGCAGCCCTGGAAGCCGGCGAGGGCCATCTCGCTCACGGCCTGGCCGAAGGAGATACCGACGTCGATGGTGGGGAAGTCGTCGTTCCACCACAGGGTGCAGCAGACACCGAGCTTCACCTTGTCCGGGCTGAGGCGGTCAGCCACATGCGTCATCTCCTCGCCCCTTTCAGGTAACGGTCCGCGATACGGGGCGGCTTGGCCCAGGACCCGTATCCGGGTGCCTTGGCCCCCGGAGGATTGGCTCCGATGGCCCGCCACAGCAGCCCCTCCTGGTAGGAGGCGGCGGTCACCGTGGACGTGCCCACGGCCGTTCCGGCTCCATAGCGGTCGGTCCACTCGGGCGGCAGCGCGTACCACATCCCGGCGTACCAGAGCTTGATGATGTTGCGCGCCACCGGCCCGAGGCGGTCGTCACCGAAGATGCGGTGGCGCAGAGCCCGGTCCAGCAGATCGCGGTCGAGTGGGGACCGGGTGAGACTTCCGGCGTCACCGGCCGCATCCGTCCGGGCCGCCCGATGGGCCGCCAGGAGAGCGATGAGAGCCTCGTCACCGCAGGCGGCCCGCACCTTCGCGAGGTACTTGTGGGCCATGCCGGTGCCGAGCAGGTCGGTGGCCTCGAAGGCGGTGAGGTCGACCGAGAGGGAGAGAAAGTCCTCGAAGGGCGGGGCGCTCATCACGTCACCACCGGGGGTGTCTCGCCGGCACCCGCTGAGGCCAGCGGATCAGGTCCGGTCTCGGCCGGCATCTCGAAGGTGGGAGCGGCGTGCAGGCCGCCGCTGCCCGGCAGGGGGTTGCAGATCAGCCGGTTGAACCCGTCGCGCAGGCGGAACATCTCGCAGACGGCATCCTGCAACAGGTCCGGCTGTCCGTTGAACGCCTTGGTGAGCAGGGCGAGGAAGGCCGCGTAGTCGGCGTTGAAGTCATGGGCGACGCGGGCGAGTTCCGATCCCGCCGGGTAGTCGGCCAGCCGGGCGCTCGTCTTCACCTTGTACACGTCGTCCCAGTCGATGCGCAGCGCGGGCCCCGAAGGCGCGTCAGGGGAATCGCCCGCCTGGTAGTAGCGCCCGAGCTGGAGCTGCCGGAAACGGTAGTAGTGGGCCAACTCCCCGTCCGCGTCGTAGATACCCGAGTCGAGGCCCTCGCCCTGGGCGGCGATGAAGTGCAGTGCCCGCTGGGCCGACTCGAGGTCGGAGACGACGATCACGTCTCCGCCGCCGGAGTAGAAGTACTCGGGCCCCATCTGCCGCGCCGGATCCCCGCGGAAGAGCGTGGGGTCGCCGGCCGCCACCTTTTCGAGCCCTTCGATGGTCTCCTCGTAGAACTCGCCGATGCTGTAGAAGCGCATGCCCTCGGCCGTGGGGCTGGAGACCATGAGCGGAGTCCTGTCGTCGGGTACCTTCAGCAGCCGCTCGTCGGCGCTGGGAGCCCTGCCCGGTCGCTCGATCTTGCAGAACGTTTCCACGGCTTCGGGGGAGAAGTGCCGTAGGTCGACGGTGAAGTCGCTCTCCCCGTCCGGCAGGTAGGCCGGATAGGACGGCACGAAGCCGGGTCGGGTCAGGTCGGGCTCCCCGCCGACGGCGTTCAGGACGTTGGCGACGAGGGTCAGGTGCAGCATCTCCTCCACCGCGGCGACCCGGATGATGTGGGCGGCATCCGAGTTGGTGGTGGAGCGTATGGAGTAGTACGCGGTCAGGTACGTGGGGATGGTCCCGTGCTCCAGCGCCATCGCCGCGTTCAGGTAGCGGATCAGGTCGTCACGGTTCTCGATGGTCGACGCGGTCACCTGGACACCTCCCCTGAGAGGGACGCCGCGTGGTGCCGATCGGCGGAAACCTCGATCGGCGCGGTCTCGGAGTCGAGTTGGGCCAGCATGGCCCGGACGCTGCGCAGGCACAGGGCGGCGACGGTGAGCGTCACGTTCGACGTGCCCACCGTGGGCATGCTGCCCCCGCCGACCATGTAGAGGTTCTCGTAGTCCCAGCACCGCTGATCCGCGTCGACCACCGAGGTCGACGGGTCGCGGCCCATCACATGCGTGCCGGCGAGGTGATTGCCCCCGCGCAGTTCGTAGCCCTCGCCGTCGTGGACCGCGTAGCCCCAGAAGTTCGGCTCGTACACGGTGTGGTCCTCGGCCCCCAGGCGCGCGAAGATCCGCTTCGACAACTGGCGGGCGTACGCCACCCCCCGCATCGTGTACTCGGGGATGTCGTAGGTGAGGACGGGCCGCATGTTCCCGAGCTTGTCGGTGAAGTCCGGGCTCACGGTGATCCGGTTGCTCGGGCTGGCGGGGACCTCGACCATGAACGCCAGCTGCAGCTGACGGGACACCTTGTCCACCAGCGCCTGGCGGAGGGACTCGCCGTAGCGTCCGCCGGAGTCCACCAGGCCGATCAGGTCGGTCATCGGCGCGCCCCGGGCCCATCCCCAGCCGTCATTGTGGATGTCGATGGTGAAGGCCGCCTGGCGGCTGCGGAAGCGGCCGCCGCGCAGGTCGGCGATGCCGCCCGTGCAGATCGTGCCACGGAAGGTACCGGCCACCTCCGGCAGCAGACCCCACGCCAGCAGATAGGCGTGGTCCATGAAATTACGCCCCATCATCCCGCTCGAACCATGCAGCCCGGAGGCCAGCATCAGCCGGGGGTTCTCCACGGCGTTGGCGGCCAGGACGAACAGCCGGCCGCGGGCCCTCACGGTGTTGAAGCCAGGACTGTCGGGCCGGTCGTAGTGCCGGTACTCGATCTCGGTCACCCGGCGCGTGCGCTCGTCGACGTGCACCTTGTGAGCCACCGCCTGCGCCACCAGGTCGACGCGGCCGCTCTGGAGGGCCAGGGCGAGGGTTTTGCCGGCGTTGTACTTGGCCTGCACCGGGCAGATGGGCACGCAGTTGTCGTTGCCCTGACACCGCTCGCCGACCTCGACCTGGTACGCGCTGACCGCGCCGCGCGGCACATATCCCTTCCCGCCGTCGTAGGCCGGGTTCGGTATGCCGTTCCGGCCCTGTGGGAACGGCCGGACCCGAAGCTCCCGTTGCTCCCCGTCGAGTTCGACCGGCATCCCGTCGAGGTCCTTGGCGACCGTCCGGTCCAGGTAGGACAGGGGCAGTCCCTTCATGGGGAACACGTAGCCCTCGTCGAAGGTGATCCCGAGGTAGGCCTGGTCCTCCACGTCGGCGGAGACGCCGATCTCGCGTTCGGCCTCGTTGTAGTACGGGGCGAGGTCCTCGTAGGTGAGCGGCCAGTCCGCCCCCTCGCCGTAGAGCGTGCGCATGCGGAAGTCCTCCGGCAGCATCCGCAGCGTCTTGCCCTCCCAGTGCATGGTGGTGCCTCCGAGGACCCGCGTGTAGGTCGTGTCGGTGGCGAAGGGCCCGTTCTGGACGATGTAGGACGAGGCGTCGGGCGCACCCGGGGTGATGCGCCGAGCATCGGAGCCCCGAGGCATCGGGGCGTTCGGGACGACCGGATAGGGGGCCTGGTTGTCCTTGCCGATGGCCGAGTAGAAGCGGTTCAGATAGCCCTCATAGCCCCTGAGGGTGAGGTCCTCGGCCGGGCCCGCTTCGAGCATCAGCACTCTCTTGCCGGCATTGCTCAGCCGCAGGGCGATCAGGGCGCCGGAGATCCCGCCGCCGACGACGACAGCGTCGTAGACGACCTCGGCCGCCGCCTGTGGGTCGGTGCGCTGGGCCGCGCCCTCGGGGAACTTCGCGTACATGAGGCAGTCACTCCTCCTCTGCCGGGCTCGGCCGGGACCGGCGCGGCGGCAGGGACTCGAGTCGGCGCTCAGACACTTCTGAACTCCCTAGCTACGCAACTCCGTTGTCCATGGAGCGGACCCGTCGGACCCGACCGGCGGTCGGCACCCGGGCACGCGGACGGAGGGGCTGGAACCGAGTGCGCCCATGGGCTGCCGCCATGGCTGCGTGGGATTCCGGCATGATCAAGCCGGATGAACGGCGCAAGAGGGCGCAGATCGTTCGCGGAAACTTCGATGATCAAGCTGCGAGTTCGTATCGCTGGCGGCAACGCCTGGCGCGCAGACCACTGCCGCATCACCAACGATACGCGCGATCCATCATGATCGCCGATTGAGCTGACCGGCAGGAGAGCACTCCTTGATCACTTTGGTCGGACGTGCGCCGCGAATGCCTGACCGCCCATCAGAATCCCCTGCCGACATGCTCACGGATGGCCCCCTCCGCCGGAGCGATGGTCATGTTGCGGTCCTGTCCACCAGTGCTTTCATGGAAACGAAGGCATACCTGCCAGCAGATATCGCGCTGTGGCAGCGGGGAACCAGGAACGCATCCGCCCGCCCACAACGTGCTGCGCGGAGGGAGCGGACCTCATGCCCACCAAGGTCATCCGCCATCCGGAAGGCAAGGAACGGCCACACAGCGCCCCCTGGTATACGTTGTATCCGAGACGGTGGTGGTCCCGGCTCTCGGGAGCGACGAGCAAGAAGTGGCGGACGTTCAGGACCGAGAGGGAAGCGCACAGGAGCATTGCCCCGAACCGGAGTTGGCGGCCCGGAATGGTGTCCCTCGGCCCGCTGCTACGGATATACGCCTTTCTGGGGACAGCTGTGGTTGTCGTTTGGGTGGCACTAGCTATTTATGATTACCCCAATTCAGACAATCCAGATGACAAACTTGACAAGTTGCTTAGCTCCACATGGTTCGACGCCGTCTCCCACATCGTGGGCCCCGTTCTCACCGGCTCCCTGCTCCTGGCGTTCTTCCTTCTGTACTGGTACCACAGGACCAAGAAGCCCCTCGTCGACAAGGCACGTAACCATCCCCATGAACTGGTCCCCACGGCCGGAACCCTGGTCAACCGGATCGTCGGGCGCCGCGAACTGTCCCAGGTCATCGCCCAGACCCTTCGCAACCGCAAGACCAGGAAGCCCTATCTGCTCGTAGGCGGCGTGGGCGTCGGCAAGACCGCCGTTCTGGTGGAACTCACCCGGATGCTCGCAGAGCAGTCCGCTGTTCCCGTGCCCATAAGGCTCCGCGACATGAAGGAGGACGGCGAGCTCGACTTCGAGCAAATGGCACGGCACCGCTTCGAAGAAGAGACGGACCAGAGTGTGCTCGCCGGCAGCAACATCGACAAGACATGGCAGCAACTGAGAGTCGACGACAAAGTCGTCGTCATCGCCGACGGACTGGAAGAGGCCCTCCTCGACGACAAGTTCCAGGAAGACCGCGACAACATCATCCGGCGGGCGATAGACCGAGCCGATCGCCAGAAGCTGCCGCTGGTCATCGCCTCGCGCCCGCACGCGCCGCTCGAGGGTACCCGGGCCGCGATCGCCGACATGGAGCCGTTGAGCGAGGAAGCGGCCCTGGAATACCTGACACGAGACTCCGGTGAGCTGGACGAACGGCGCCTCGACTGGGTGGTGGAGACCGCCGAGGTCGTGGACTCGCCGATCTATCTGCGGATCGCTCATCTGCTCCAGCAGCACGGACTGCTGGAACACCTGACACTCCGTGACGGACACCGCCGCATGGACACGCGCAGCAATGACCGCGCCACGCTCAGGCTCGGGCTTCTGGACACTTACCGTCAGGCCATCGAAGACGGCCGCATATTCGACAATCTGGTGATGGACCGCAGGGAGCGCCGGGAGACCATGTGGGTCGTGTCGGCACTGGCCTGCCTCGGACTGGTGCAGGACAGCCTCGAGGTGACGTTCGAGGACTTCGTCAGTGCGCACGTGGACGACCTCTGTGAGCGCATGAAGTCCCAGGACGACGCCAGGACGGCAGGCACCCACCAGTGGAACGGGACCCGCCTTTCCGTTTCCCCGCCGCAACGCGACGCGATATGGGGTGTGCTGAGTCGTAAGGTCGGCCGGTCGGCACCCTGGCTCAACGTTCTGGAATACCCCCACGAGTGTCGAACCGAACTGGGGCGGTACATCGCCAACGGCCAACTCCTCGGACTGGTCTACGGCTGCGCCAACCGGGTTCGTTTCCCGCACAGCATCCTCCAGGCATATCTGGGTTATCGCCTGCTCAGAGAGCTGCAGGACGACGAGATCGACGCGGTCGTCGAACCGGCGCTGCACAGTCCCGGTCCGTCCCGGGAGCTGCTCATCGCTCTGGTGCTGCTCTCACGTGACCGAGCTGATGCCCTCGCCCGGTCCGGCGGTGCGTCGCACGCAGGTGCCCCTGCCCCCAACAGCCGAGGTAGGCCGCCGAAACTGGCCGAACTGCTCAGCAACGCCGCAGCGCACCGGCATGACGCGAAGTACTACGACCTGTATGCCGCAGCCTTCGAAATCGACTGTGTCGATCCCGTGGCCATGCAGGACAAGCTGGCTCAGGACCTCGACGCGCGATGGGCGGACCTCGCCATCAAGGGTGATCAACGGACCATCGAGGAAGCGAAGTTGGGATTGATTCGCCACTTCGGAGCCGCTCTGCGCGAACGGGAGCGGCGGAGCAAGGCAAGTCATGTGCTTCCAGACATGGAGCCCGTACAGCCGTGTCTTCCCTACAGGCACCTCTTCCAGATCGGCACACATGAGCCCTCGTATGCCGTTCGCATCGCGGTCGCGCACCAGATAGCTGCCGGTGGCGATGCGGCATTCAAGGAGTTGCGCACGGAGTTCCCCCTTGGAAGCGACCCGATAGCGCAGTACCTGGGCAGGATTCGTGAGGCCAAGGAGAAGCTCGACCACGACTACACCGCCTGGCTCAATGAAGAAGCCGCGAACCCTGCTTCAGACTCGATGGCGGCGGAGAAGAGTCAGCGGAAGCTCGACTGGATCATGAGGGAGTACGAGCGCGGTCGCATCGCCCTGTGGCGCCACTTCGCCCTCCGGGCCTGGCTCGTTCCCATGGTCGTGGGGTCGGTGTCCGAGAAGTACCGCGCCGAGGCCAAGGAACGGCTGAACCTCTGGTTGAACAACCTCACCACCCCGGCCGGCGGGCAGAATCCGCCCATGCCGCTGTCCTTGGAGAACGCTCTGGCCCAGGGCTTCAAGAACGCGGCGAACCGCCGGAGACGGCACCCGGACGCCTACGAAGAGACCCGGGGCTACCTGGTGAAGCAGGCGGAGAAGATGCTCACCCGCAGTCGGTACTGGTACGCGCAGTTGAGTCTGCTCCATGCGCTGTGCCTC
The DNA here is from genome assembly GCF_053593695.1 of Streptomyces sp. NPDC002144. NCBI lineage: Bacteria > Bacillati > Actinomycetota > Actinomycetes > Kitasatosporales > Streptomycetaceae > Streptomyces > Streptomyces sp. NPDC002144. Next base: position 8,445 of record NZ_JBSFDB010000070.1, on the reverse strand, counting down.
TGGGAGCTCCCCGACACGGCCGGACGCACCACCACATACGGTTCGGCGAACCATCGCAAACACCATGCCCCATCGCCGCCGGCCGACACCAAGACGGACGATGAGTCGACGTCCACCGGTCCCGAGGAACCAGTGCGGTCCGTCACTCGGTGGCTCGCCCTGGCAGGCAGCGCCCACCAGGCCCCGGTACCCGTCGACGCGACAGACGAGCGCCCACCGGACAAGGTCCTCCACCCGTTCGTCGCCGAGGCCGGGGATCTGGTGACCCTGGCGTTGGAGACAGGACACCCCGAGCGGTTCATCTGGATCGACGAGAACGGAGCCACCGACAACGTCGGTTCCACTCCGGCCGATCCGGAGCACTACCGGAAGCACAACCTGTGGATCGCCCCCTCCGTCGGCTGGAGCATCCTGCACCCTCGAGCGCAACGCCTCCTCGCCGACGTGCTGGTCATGCTCAACCTCACCGAGGGCAGCGGCACACCGGACGACATCGAGGAACGCCTGAAGCTCGCGGACAAGGACACCCTGCCGTACTGTCTCACCCACGATCGCAGTCGACTCCATCCCGAACACAGTGTTGGCCGTGCCGACAGGGACGACTGCGGCACCACCTGCCTGTCCCCGTGCGAGTTCCGTCTGTGCCCCTATCCTCCTCAGACGGGGAACGCCCAGGCGGAGCTGGCGGAGCTGTTCTGCCGGCAGCAACAGACGCTGCTGCACAGCCGCTATCGCTGGCGCCTGCCCGCCGTCAGCCGGCACACCGCGCCGTGGGTGAGCATCCCCGTCCGGGAGTTGCACGCCTTCTGGGAGAAGATGGCGAACCGCAACCGCAAGACGGACGAGGACGAGCCCCGCTTCTGATTCACCCCTTCTGATTCACCCGTCTGATTCACCAGGGGACGACTCCCCCGTCGTCGAAGAAGCCGCCGCGCGGCCCGTCGTCCGGCAGGGTGGCGAGGTGGACGGCGATCGCGGCGCCCTGCTCGGGCGTACGGAGTCCGTTGAAGCCGGTGAAGTCGGTGGCGACGTAGCCGGGGCAGCAGGCGTTCACGATGACGGGCGTGTCGGCGAGTCGGCGGGCGTACTGTGTCGTGAGGCTGTTGAGCAGTGACTTCGACGGTGCGTACGCGGCCATGACCGGACCGGTCCGCAGCGTCAACGAGCCCATGTTGCTTGACATGTTGACGATGCGCGGCGCGCTCGCGCGGCTGAGCATCGGGAGCATCGCGTTGGTCACCCGGACCACGCCGAAGACGTTGGTGTCCAGCACCGTGCGGACGACGTCGAGGTCGAGCGTTGTGGGATCCTGCGCGCCGCCGTCGGTCCGGCCGGAGATGCCCGCGTTGTTGACGAGTACGTCGAGCCGGCCCGCTGTCTGCTCGATCGTCTTGGCCGCCGCGGCAGCGCTGTCGTCCGAGGTGACGTCGAGGGCGACCCCGAACGCGTCGACGCCGGCGGCACGCAGTCGTTCGACGGCGTCCTGGCGCCTGGAGTCGTCGCGAGCCCCCACCGCTACTCTGAAGCCGACCGCCCCGAGCCCTTGTGCGATGGCGAAACCGATTCCCTTGTTCGCGCCGGTGACCAGCGCGGTCTTCGTGTCGTTCACGCCAACCATGCTCGGCGGGCGGGGCATTGGCGGTCCAATATCGGATGGGTCCGCTGTGATACTCGCCGGGTATCAGTCGGTAGGCTGCTCGGGTGGATGATCTCGAGACCCGCGAGCTGCGGTACTTCGTCGCCGTGGCAGAGGAACTGCACTTCGGCCGTGCCGCCGATCGACTCGGGATCGCACAACCGCCGCTCTCGCGCGCCATCCGCCAGCTGGAGCGGCGGCTCGGCGTCCAGCTACTCGACCGGAACCGCCGTGGTGTGGCCCTCACCGATGCCGGCCGGGTGCTGCTCCGGGAGGCCGGGACGGCTCTCGACGCGGTCGCGGCCGCCGCGCGTCGGACGCGGCGCGCCGGAGATCCGAGGCGACCGCTGGTGCTGGCGACGAAGGCCGGGGCCTCCCACGAGCTGCTGCAGCAGTTGCTCGACACGGTGGAGCGCGAGCCCGGCGCGCCACCGGTCGAGGTGTTGCTGTGCGAGGTGGGCGAGCAGGCGCGGCTGCTGCGCGACGGCCAAGCGGACGTGGCGCTCATGCATCGTCCATACGACGATCTCGCCGGGTTCGACAGCGAGGACCTGTACGTCGAGGGCCAGGTCGCGATCGTGCCCGCGGGGCATCCGCTCGCCTCCCGGGACAAGCTCACGCTGGCGGAGGTCAGCCATGTGCCGGACCTCCCGATCGCTCGATGGCCGCGGCTGGACGGGTCGTACCCGGAAGGGCCCGGGCCGGAGGTAAGAACCCAGTCGAAGCTCGCCCAACTCGTGGCGCTCGGCAAGACGTTGCTGGTGATTCCCGCCTCCAGCCGTGCCTGGCAGTGGCCCCAACACGTCGCGGTGCCCGTCGTCGACGCGCCGGACGTCACGACGGTGCTCGCCTGGCCGTCGAGCAGCCGCTCACTGGCCCTCGCGTCACTGGTCCGCTCGGCGGCCGGACTCCGCGGCGGTGCGCTGTCCTCGCCCGAGCGGTCGGGAAATCCCCTTGGGGACAAGGGGCACACCACGCCACCATGATCCCCGCATCGCCAACCGGACGAGAGGGAACGGTGGATGAGGCGGAATCGGCTCGGGCAGAGCAGCGTGCACATCACGGAGCTTGGCTTCGGCGGCGGCCCGCTCGGCGGACTCTTCGCACCGCTGGACGACGCGCCCGCCGCGGAAGCCCTCGAGACGGCGTGGGACAGCGGGATCCGCTAGGCAGCAGGTCCCGGTCGGTGAGTGTCTGATGGACCGGTTCGGTCATCTCCGTGTCGGCCACGACCGCGTCAGTATGGCCATCTGTGTGATCACATGGGGCGCGTCGGGTTCGCAGGTTTCGGTCAGATGGGCCATGTAGCCGGTCCAGCCGGAGCCGCGCTTGATTCCATAACGGGCGTCGGTGTCATAGGGCGAGCACAACCGGTGATGACCGGGCGGGAGGTCCTTGCCCTCCCGCCAGCGCACCCCCTTCTTGTTGCTGTGGTATTGCTGGATCCAGGTCCCCTGCGCAGCACCTGCACCGCCTCGATCTCGCGCAGCCAGCGGGGCGCTATGGGCGCGTAGCCCGCTTCCATCAGGAAGAATCCGTCCTCGCCGACCTGCCGGGCCCATTCCTCCCGGACCTCTTCGCCTTTGGGGAAGCGGTAGTCGTCCACGCGTGGTCCTTAGCGCTCGGCCCACTCGGCTGTGACCAGGCCGGACTGCCACGTCGGAGCCGCGACCGCCAGCGCCTCCAGAGCCGCCCACAGCGTCTCACCGACGAACTCCGGCGCGGGCCTGACGATCCGGCACACGCCGGAATTGAGCGTCAATTACAAGTTGACGGTAGGTCATCGTCAACTTAAGATTGACGCATGAGCCCACTCGACATCAGCCTGGCCGACCTGATCGCCCGGCTAGACGAGGAACTTCCCGAAGCCAGCGAACTGGCGCGCATCAGCGAGGCACGACTTCGTGCTCAGACGCTGTCCGACCTCGGTGACCAGCTCATCGACCACTACGTCAGCAAGGCCAAGCAGACCGGCGCCTCATGGACCGAGATCGGCGACGCCATCGGAGTCTCCAAGCAGGCCGCCCAGCAACGTCACACACCCGCCGCCTTCGAGAGGTTCACCAACCTCAACCGGCACAGCATCGTGCTGGCACAGGAGGCCGCCCGAACGCACAAGCACGACTTCATCGGCACCGAACACATGCTGCTCGGGCTGCTCGGCGAGCCGCGCGGCCTGGCATACGAGGTGCTGGTGGCGAGGACCGGGTCGGAGCAGCGCGTCCGCGACGCGATCCGGGAAGCCTTGCCGCCCGCCGGGAAGAAGGCGCCGCGGGGTCACATCGCGTTCCGGCCGGAGAGCAAGAAGGCCATCGAGGAGGCCCATCGCGCGTCAGCCGACCTCGGCCACGACTGGGTCGGCACCGAACACACGCTCCTTGGCCTGATCCGGGTGGAGGAAGGCCTCGCCGCGCAGATCCTGGGCGATCTCGGCTTCACGTCGGACGAGCTGAACGAGACGGTCAGGAACGAGATCGCCGAACGGCTCGCCACGCGCGGCAAGCAGTGACCGCGCGACGGCCACCGGGCACCGCATGAGGACGGGCTCGCCGGATCACCGGCGAGCCCGTACGGCCAACTGCTGACTGTGTCGGGTCAGTTGACCCGGACGATCTTCCACAGCTGGTCGTCGACGCTGACGTCGTTCCACTGGATGACGGAGGCGCCGTTGGCGGTGGAGGACTGGGCGACGCCGGCAACGAGACCGCTGCCCACGTTGACGAGCTTGTAGTAGCCCCCGCCCGCGCTCGTCAGGGTCCACTTCTGCGAGGCGCCTCCGGAGGCGCTGGTCTGGACGAGGGCCGCGCCCGCGGCGGTGGAGGCATTGCCGATGTCGAGCTTGAGGGCGCTGTGGACGTTCTGCAGGGTCCACGCTCCGCCGCTCTGGGACTGGAAGGTCCACAACTGGCAGTCGCACGCGGAGTTCTGCCACTGGTCGGCCGCCGTACCGGCGGTGGTGGAAGCGGCGGGGATCTCCAGGTACTTGCCGCTGTTCTTGTTCACCAGCACGTACTGACCGGTGGACAGGGACGGCAGCGCGGTCTGGGCCAGGTTCCAGCGCTGGCAGGCGCAGCCGGTGCCGTCCCACTGTCCGGCGACGGTGCCCACCGTGGTGGAGGCGCTGGGGATCTCCAGGTACTTGCCGGTGAGCCTGTTCACGGCCGAGAAACCGCCGGACGGGCTCGGGACGACCGCCCACTCGTGGTCGAGGGTGCCGTTGTCGTCCCACTGCAGGACCTTGGCGCCGTTGGCGGTGGACTGGTTCTCCACTCCCAGCACCTTGCCGTTGGCCACGTTGGAGATCCTGAAGTAGCCGGACGGCTGGAGGGCGAACTTCCACTGCTGGTCGGTGGCGTTGTCGGTGTTCTGCTGCGTGGCGTAGGTGCCGTTGGCGGTCGTACCGCCCGCGATCGTCAGCGCCAGGTTGCTGCCCGCGTTGGAGACGGTGTAGATGGCGCCGTCGTTGATGCCGCCGCCCAGGTCGATGGTGCTGTAGGTGACCGGGTTCAGTGAACCGCCGTTGTAGCCGCCGCTGAAGACCTCCAGGCTGTGGCCGTCGGGCAGCGGGAGCATCCCCCGGCTGTATCCGCCGGCGACGTTCGACTGGATGCGGCTCCAGGCGTTCGCGGCGCCGTTCTGGGTGTTGAGGAAGAGGTCACCGGTGCTGGTGGCACTCACGACCAGGATGCCGTTGGCTCCGCCGGTCGGAAGCCAGGTGATGTACGGCGCGCTGGAGGGGACATAGCCGTCGGTCGCCTTGAGCACCTGGCCGGTGACCGAGCCGAAGGCCTCCGGGTCTGCGGAGATCTTGTAGTAGACCGCGAAGTTCTTCTCCGGCGCGCCGCCGTACTCGTACGTCATCACGTACTTGCCGTTGGGCAGTTGGGCGACGGTCGCCATGCCGGGACGGTCGCTGTACGTGGGCATCGCCACGTCGTCCACGACGGGACCCCAGTTCACTCCGTCCGTGCTGACCTGGTGCACCAGCTTCTGGCCGTGGTTGGTGTCGCGCTGGTCGGAGTAGTAGACGACCAGCCGGTTTCCGTTCATCAGGAAGAAGGGCTCCCACACCGGCGTGTAGCCGTTGCTGGAGATCGCGCGGCCGCCGGTGGCGATGTTGCTGACGAAGGTCCACGTCAGTCCGTGGTCCGTGCTCGCGTACATGTCGATCTTCGTCGCGGACCGGTCGCCGGGGACGGAGTCACCCGCGATCAGGAGGGTCCCTGCGGGGAAGGTGCCCAGCGCCGTGGGCAGTTCGAACAGCTGCGGCTCCCAGCGCATGCCCCACCCGTTCTGGGTGTCGGCGACGTCGGAGATCTTCGTCCAGGAGTTGCCGTTGTCGGTGCTGCGGTAGATCGGGAAGACCGGCGTGCCGGAGGTGTACTGCTCGAACGTGGCCAGCACGGTTCCGTTGGACGAGCCGCTGTGCTCCAGCCGTATCGCCCTCGGATACAGCGAGCCCGGGGCGGGGGTGCCGGACGGCGGGGTGTACATGGTCTGCGAGGGGCGGGACAGGGCGTGGACCTGGCCGGCTGCCGGGAGGAGGACCGCCCCGACCGCCGCGATCAGGGCCAGCAGGAGGAGGAGAGGGGGGACGGGGTGGGAATCCGCGGCGCGGGGTCTGGTGCCTGGCTGGGCAGGGGACATGTGCGGCTCCACAGCGGGGATGAGGGGCGGGTGTGTGCGAGGAGCCGGTCGGCTCCCGTGGGCGGCTCTGGCGCATGACGACGTTCGGGCGATCGAACGAGGTCAGCGACTATGGCCGCGCGGTCAGATCGCGCGGTCATGTCTACGCAGCGGAGCGAGACACGTCAAGAGTTCCGACCGCTCCCCTCGTCTCGCCCGGCGCGCGACCTGTCGGCCACAACGAGATGCGGACGGCACGTCTATGCAGTTCAGAGCCGATACAAGGGAAGCCCCTCACCTCGCAGGGCAAGCGGATGAGACGAGTCCGGCTGCCGCGACCTTCACCCCGCCACCTTGACAGCAGGCCCGAGCAGCGCTCACGCTTCCTGACATCCGCCGATCATGTTTGTTGGATCTCGTTTGGTTATGGTCGCGCCCCGGCCTCGACAATCGAAAGTGACCCCAGTGACTGCTCCGCAATCTCCCCTTGGCCCCGCCACACCCGTGCTCGCGGTGCCCGGTATCGCCTACGGCGGTGACTACAACCCCGAGCAGTGGCCCGAGGAGGTCTGGGCCGAGGACGTGCGCCTGATGCGCGAGGCCGGGGTGAACATGGTCAGCGTCGGCATCTTCTCCTGGGCGCTGCTGGAGCCGTCCGAGGGTGTTCACGACTTCTCCCGCATGGACCGGATCCTCGACCTGCTGCACGCCCACGGCATCGCCGCCGACCTGGCGACCCCGACGGCGGCCCCGCCGGCCTGGTTCTTCGTCGCGCACCCGGACGCCCTGCCGGTCGACAAGGACGGCCGCAGACTGTCGTACGGCAGCCGCCAGACGTTCTGCCCGTCCAGCCCCGCCTACCGCCGCGCGGCACTGCGGATCACCACGGCCCTGGCCGAGCGGTACGCCGATCACCCAGCCGTGGTGATGTGGCACGTGCACAACGAGTACGGCTGCCACAACGCGGCCTGCTACTGCGACACCAGCGCGGTCGCCTTCCGCACCTGGCTGCGGGCGAAGTACGGCGAGGACCTGACCGCCCTCAACCATGCCTGGGGCACCACGTTCTGGTCCCAGTGGTACTACTCCTGGGAGCAGATCCTGCCGCCCCGCACCACCGGCGCGGTCCCCAACCCCACCCATCTGCTGGACTGGCGCCGCTTCTGCTCCGACGAACTGCTGTCGCTGTACCGGGCCGAACGCGATGTCCTGCGGGCGGTGACACCGTCCGTCCCGGCCACCACCAATTTCATGGTCAACTTCAGCTTCGACGCCCTCGACTACTGGCGCTGGGCCCCCGAGCTGGACATCGTCTCCAACGACCACTACCTCCAGTCCGCCGACCCCGAGTCGCAGATCGACATCGCGCTCAGCGGCGACCTCACCCGGTCCCTGGCCGGCGGGCCGTGGCTGTTGATGGAGCACTCCACCGGCGCGGTCAACTGGCAGCCGGTCAACCGGGCCAAGACGGCGGGGGAGTTGCGCCGCAACGCCCTCGCACATGTCGCCCACGGCGCCGACGGCATCGCCTACTTCCAGTGGCGGGCCGCCAAGGCCGGCGCCGAGCAGTGGCACTCCGCGATGCTCCCGCACGCCGGCACGGACAGCCAGATCTGGCGGGACGTCGTCCGACTCGGCGCGGATCTGCGGGCGTTGGCCGAGGTACGGGGAAGTGTCTCCACCGCGCAGGTCGCCGTCGTCTGGGACTGGAACGCCCGTTGGGCGCTGGAACAGCCTTCCCAGCCCAACGGGGACCTGCGCTACCTGGACCTGGTGCGGGCCTGGTACGAGCCGCTGTGGCGGTCGGGCGTGGCGGTGGACTTCGTACGCCCCGACGCCGACCTGTCCGCCTACCGCCTGGTCCTGGCCCCCTCCCTCTACCTGATCGACGACGAGGGCGCGGCCAACCTCACCGGCTTCGCCGAGCGCGGCGGCACCCTGGCGGTCGGCTTCCACAGCGGCATGGTGGACGCCAACTGCCACGTCCGGCTGGGCGGTTACCCGGGCGCCTTCCGCGAGGCCCTGGGCGTGCGCACCGACGAACTCTTCCCCCTGCTGCCCCACGAGCGGGTCCGCCTGACCGGCGGCGGCACGGGCACGCTGTGGTCGGAGCGGGTACGGCTCAAGGGCGCGCAGGCGATCACGTCGTACGAGGACGGCCCGCTGACCGGCGTCCCCGCGGT
>NZ_JBSFDB010000069.1:0-36504 GCF_053593695.1 Streptomyces sp. NPDC002144 | reverse complement strand
CCCCGATCTTCGACCTGGTCGACTACGGCGTGGTCGGCGACCTCTTCGACGTCGTCCCCCAGCTCACCGAGGAGATCAACACCCGCAAGGGCTGATCACCGGACGGCTGTACGAGGCCCCCGCGACCGCACGAACGGTCGCGGGGGCCTCGTCTCACTTCAGGCGCAGCGAGACCTGGACGGGAAAATGGTCGCTGGGGTACTGGCCGTTCAGGGAGGACGTGTCGATCGACGCCTGTTCGACCTTGACGGTGGGGGAGACGAAGATCCAGTCGATGCGCTCGCCGTTCGGCTGCGGCGGCCGGTACTTGGGGTGGAACGTCCCGTACAGCGGCCCGCGCCGGGCCGCCGCGTCCCAGGCGTCGACGAGTCCGGTGCCGACCATCGTGTCGTAGGCGCGGTTGGCGTGCGCGTAGGCGTTGAAGTCGCCCGTCACCACGACCGGCAGCGCGCCGCGGAGCCGGGCGATCCGCTGGACGATGAGGGCGGCGGCCCGTTCGCGCGCGTACTGGCTCGCGTTGTCGAGATGGGTGTTGAGGACGATGAACTCGCGGCCGAAGGCGCTGAGATCGCGGAACCGCACCCAGGTGGCGGTACGGGGCGTGTCCCCGCCCCAGGTCTCCGAACCGAGCACGTCCGGGGTGTCCGACAGCGCGAACGTGCCGTGCTCGACGGGCGAGAGGCGGCGGGTGTCGTAGAAGAGGGCCGTGGACTCGTCGCCGCTGATCCGTTCGCGACCGGTGCCGATCCAGGCGTAGTGCGGGGCGAGGTCGGACTCGATGTCGCGCAGTTGCCGGTAGAGGCCCTCCTGGGTGCCGAAGACATCGGGGGCCGCCGCGCGGAGCAGCCGGCTCATCGCGGGGCGGCGGTCGGCCCAGCTGTCGGGTTCCTCCGTGCTGGCGAACCGCAGGTTGAACGTCATCACGCGCAGATCGGGGACCCGGTGCCCGGTCACGGGGGCGCGGCGGACCCGGGGCGCCTCCGCCGAGGCGGACGGGGCGGAGACCGCGGCCGCGCTGGACAGGGGGAGGGTGACCGCCGCCGCCAGCAAGGCCTTGAGGCCCAGTCGGCGGGGGACTCGGTGCTGGTTCGGCACGGGGGCTCCTTCGGTCGCGAGGCCAAACGAGTCGCCCGTCGGGGCGAGTTGTGTGTCGAGCAGTGTGATACCCGGGTGTGAGTGGGGCGTGAACATGCCCAGGTGACGGCGTGGCCGGGTGTGGACATGGTGTTGACCATCCCGAGGTGCCCGGATACCTTCGTTCTACGGATTGTTGATTCCGTAGAGCGGAAAACGGGAGGGTATGGGATGGGCCAGGGCCAGCAGGAGAACGTGGCGACGAGCCTCGCGGGCGCTGTCAGCGAGGAGATCAGTGCCTCCCTCGCCCCGGTCGACGCCGAGTTGCAGCGCCTTTACCCCGGCGACCCCGGCACCCGCCAGCCCGTCCACACGGTCTACGTCCCCGGGGACGCCTTCGCCGCCGACACCATCCGCTCCTGGGGCGACCGGGCGCTGGCCGTCCTCGACGAACACGCCCCGGACGCCGCCTCCTTCGCCGCGGTCCTGGGTCTGTCCGACGAACTCGCCGAGCCCGTCTACGCGCGCGTGCGCGCCAAGTTGGAGCGCGAGCCCGTGGAAGACCTGCGCGTGGACTTCGAGGACGGCTACGGCCTCCGCCCGGACGCCGAGGAGGACGAGACGGCGGCCCGCGCGGCCCGGCTGATCTCCGAGGCGTACGAGAACGGGACCGCCGCGCCGTACATGGGCATCCGCATGAAGTGCATGGAGGCCGCGGTACGGGACCGGGGCATCCGTACCCTCGACGTCTTCCTCACCGGCCTGATGCGCGCGGGCGGACTGCCCGAGGGGCTGGTGCTGACGCTGCCGAAGGTGACGTACGCCGAGCAGGTCACCGCGTTCGCACGGCTGCTGGAGGAGTTCGAGAAGGCCCGCGGTCTGGACGCCGGACGGATCGGCTTCGAGATCCAGATCGAGACCAGCCAGTCCATCCTGGCCACCGACGGCACCGCCACCGTCGCCCGGATGATCCAGGCCGCCGAGGGGCGCGCCACCGGACTGCACTACGGCACCTTCGACTACAGCGCGTGTCTCGGCGTCTCCGCCGCCCACCAGGCAAGCGACCATCCGGCCGCCGACCACGCCAAGGCGGTGATGCAGGTCGCGGCGGCCGGCACGGGGGTCCGTGTCTCGGACGGCTCGACCAACGTGCTGCCCGTCGGCCCGACGGCGAAGGTCCACGACGCCTGGCGCCTGCACTACGGCCTGACCCGCCGCGCCCTCGCCCGCGCCTACTACCAGGGCTGGGACATGCACCCCGGCCACATCCCCACCCGGTACGCGGCCGTGTTCGCCTTCTACCGCGAGGGCTTCGAGCAGGCCGCCGCCCGGCTCGCCCGGTACGCGGGCCGGGTCGGCGGCGACGTCATGGACGAGCCTGCCACCGCCAAGGCCCTCAGCGGCTATCTGCTGCGCGGCCTGGACTGCGGCGCCCTCGACATCGCCGAAGTGGCCCGGCTGACCGGTCTGACCAGGGCCGACCTGGAGGGCTTCGCGGCGCCGCGGCGCGGCGACCTCACCGTCTCCGGCACGTAGCAGACCCGTCACAGCCGTCACCGTCGCCTGGTGTTGTCACCCCGGCCCCGTAGTCTGTTCGGCACGCAAGGACTGTCACAGGAACGGGGCGGGCGGTGTCTTCGGGGGAGCGTTCGGACGGGGGCGGTCGGCTGCTGGCGGGGCGCTATCGCGTCGTCGGGCAGCTCGGGCGCGGCGGCATGGGCGTCGTGTGGAGAGCCGTCGACGAGGTGCTGGGCCGCGAGGTCGCGGTCAAGGAACTGCGGACGTACAGCGACGCCAACGGGCCCGAACTCGCCGATCTGCGGCTGCGGATGCAGCGCGAGGCGCGCGCGGCGGCCCGGGTGCGGCATCACGGGGTCGTCGCCGTGCACGACATCGGGGAGGTCGACGGGCGCCCGCTGATCGTCATGGAGCTGGTCGACGGCCCCTCCCTGGACGACGTGCTGCGCGAGCGCGGCACCCTCGATCCGCGTGAGGCCGCGAGGATCGGCGCCAAGGTGATGGACGCGCTGGCCGCCGCACACCGGGCCGGTGTCCTGCACCGTGACGTCAAGCCCGGCAACATCCTGCTCGACCGACCCGGCCGCGTGGTCCTCACCGACTTCGGCATCGCCACCATGGAGGACCCGGGCGACGGCAACGCCACCCACCTCACCCGCAGCGGCGAACTGGTCGGCTCCCTGGACTACTTGGCCCCCGAGCGCGCGCAGGGCGCCGAGCCCGGCCCGGCCTCCGACGTGTGGGCCCTGGGTGCCACCCTGTACGCGGCGGTCGAAGGCACCTCGCCGTTCCGCCGTACGTCGACGTACTCGACCCTCGCCGCGATCGTCAGCGAACCCCTTCCCGAACCGCGGCGCGCGGGCCCCCTGGGCCCCGTCCTCCAACGCCTCCTGAACAAGCACCCCGAAACCCGCCCGGAGGCCGAGGAGGCCCGCGCGCTGCTCCGGACCGTCGCGGACCTGACCGTCTCGGACATCCCCACGACGACCCTGCGTGGAAGCGGGGTGCCGGCGGCTCCTGCCGGGTTCGGCCCAGCGGGAAGCGGCCGGGCCGGACGGCTTGGCGAGGCCAGTCCGATGGCATCGGGCGCCGGAGGGGCCGGGGAAGGCGTTGCGGGGACCTCGGGGACCAGAACAACCGGGGAGGCCGAGGGAGGGGCACCGGGGGCCGCGGCGCCGGAGGCGGCCCGTCGCGGCCCTTCGGCACCCGGCTCCGGCGAGCGCCCGGGGCCGGTGTTCCCGGTGTTCGGCCCGCCCGAGCCCGCCGCACGCCCGACGGACAGAGCGGCGCCGGAGCCGCAGCCGGCCGAGCACGCCACGCCAGGCTTCGGTCCGGCGGAAGGTTACGGAGGGGCGCCGTCCGGCCTCCACGGCCCCGAGACGACACCACCGGGCTTCGGCGAGCACGGACCAACGACCCCCGGCGCCTCCGGAGGTGCCGCCCCACCCGGCTTCGGCCCGTCCCCGCCGGTAGGACTCGCCTCTGCTCCCACCGGGACCGTCTCCTCCTCACCCCCGCCCCACCGAAAGGGACGTGTCCTGCTCGCCGCCGTGGCCGTCGGTGTCGTCCTCGCGGCGGCCGGGACCACCGTGGCTCTCGTCAACGGCTCGGGCGGTGACCGGGCCGGCGCCGGACCGGCGACGTCCAGCACGAGCGCGCCCGTCTCCGCGTCGGCGAGCGGGCGGACGGACGCCGATCGCTCCGGGCGGCCCCGGCCCACGGAACAGGGCGAGGAGAAGACGCCGACCCCGACGGAGGACGGTGGCACGAAGGGGGGCGTCCCAGCGGGAGGCGGCGGCTCGTCCGCGTCGGCCGAGCCATCCGGCGCAGGCACCACGCGCGCGTCAGGGAGCACCGGCACCCCAGGCGCCGGCTCCGGTCACGGTGGAGTCACGACTCCGGCGCCCTCCTGCACGTCCATCGGCGGCGGCAAGTACGACTGCACGGTCTGGCGGGACGCGAAGTCCTACACCGCCTCCGGCGCCGAGGCCGGGGTGCTGCACGCGGGCGTCAGCTACTTCTACTGCCAGCAGAACCTCGGCCGCCGCGAGACCTACGGCCGGTGGACCAACGTGTGGTGGGCGAGGACGGACGACGACAGCGGCAACACGAACGTCTACGTCAGCGACGTCTACGTCCGGGGCGGCGACAACGATCAGCCGGTCCCCGGGCTCCCGGTCTGCTGACCCCGCACGAACCGCTCCAGCCCCGACGCCGTGACCAGCTTCTCCTCCGCGAACACCCGGGTGCCCCGCTCGCACAGCCGCACATCGGCACGGGCCCGTGCGCAGAACTCCTCGGGCGTCACACCGAACAGGTCCCTCAAGCGGGCCGATCCCACGAGGAGTTCGGTCAGCAGCTCCCGCTGCCCGGGATGCGTCCGTGGCGCCGGGGTGCCGTTGTGCAGGACCCCGCGCCGGTTGACGTAGACGTACACGCCGGGCAGCCGCGTGCCGTCCTCCAGTTCGGTCCGCACCTCCGGCGACGGCAGCCAGGCCCGCCGGAAGTTGCCGTACGGCAGCGGTACGCCCTCGCTCGCGTCGATCACCGCCAGCTGCTCGGCGTCCAGCCACGTCACGAACAACTCCCGCACCGTGTCCGGTGCCTGGAACGGGGCCGCCGAGACATACCCCAGGCGGCTGACGTGCGCGGAGACTCCGACGTCGATCCCGGTGACACGCGCCTTCACCATCGGGATGGGCGAGGTGATCCCCGACTCGGCCATCTTTCCGCGCAGTTGGCCGGGGCAGCCGTTGGAACCCACCGCCAGGACCGGCACGCGGTCCTCGTCGTGCACGAGCCGGTCCAGCGGCAGCAGCTGGTCGCCGGAGAGCAGTCCGGACTCCGTGGGCCACGCGCCCGGGTAGAGCAGGGGATGGTCGCGCGGGGCCTTCGCCAGGCCCAGCGCTTCGAGGGTTCGCTCCCACATGGGTGACTCAGTCCGCCGGCGGCAGTTCGCCCGATCCGCGGGTGATCAGCCGGGTGGGCAGCTCGATGCGCTCCGGCGTGATCAGGTCGCCGTCCAGCTGGCGGAAGAGCCGCTCCGCGGCGGTACGACCGAGTGCCGCCGCGTCCTGCGCCACGACCGTGACGCCCGGCTGGAGCAGATCGGCGAGCTCGAAGTCGTCGAAGCCGACGAGGGCGACCGGGCGCTTGTGTTCGGCGAGGACGCGCACCGCGGTGACGGTGACCCGGTTGTTGCCCGTGAAGATCGCCGTGACGGGGTCCGGCCCGGACAGCATCTCCTCGGCCGCCCGTCGCACCCGGTGCGGATCCGTGACGCCCAGGGACATCCAGGCGTCCGCCACCTCGATGTCCGCGTCCTCCATGGCGGCCCGGTAGCCGCGCAGGCGCTCGGCGGCGGTGTGGATGCGGGGCATGTCACCGATGAACCCGATCCGGCGGTGGCCGTGGGCGATCAGATGGGCGACGCCGTCCCGGGCGCCCCCGTAGTTGTCCGACAGGACGACGTCCGCGTCGATCTTCCCGGCCGGACGGTCCACGAACACCGTGGCGACGCCCGCCTTGATCTCCGGCTCCAGATAGCGGTGGTCGTCCCCGGCCGGGATCACCACCAGCCCGTCCACCCGCCGTGCGCACAGCGCCAGCGCCAACTCCTGTTCACGGTCGGGGTCCTCCGCGCTGGAGCCGTTGATCAGCAGGGCGCCGTGCGCTCGGGCCACCTCCTCGACCGCGCGGCTGAGGGGGCCGTAGAACGGGTCGGCGAGATCCTCCAGGACCAGTCCGATGCTGGCGGTACGGCCCTTGCGCAGCACGCGCGCGCTGTCGTTGCGGCGGAAGCCCAGCGCGTCGATGGCCTCCTGCACCCGGCGCTCCGTCTCGGGGGTGACGCCGGGCTCGCCGTTGACCACGCGGGAGACGGTCTTCAGCCCGACTCCGGCGCGCGCGGCCACGTCCTTCATGGTCGGACGGTTGCCGTAACGGCTCCCGGAAAGGCGGTCTGTACGGCGGGCGGTCTCGGGCACGATGCGCTGTCCTGTCCTGTCTCGTCCATGGGGATGCGTCGGACCATGAGTTTGTATGAGGATGTGGCGTCGAGCATAGAGCCTGGACAACGTTGTCATATGCGAGAGACACTGTACAACGCAATCTCCGGCCTGCGTCCCCACCGCCAGACCGGCCCGCACTTCTCCGTGGCGGAGGGGGAACTCCCCCCGCGCCGACGGGGATCCGATTGGTTGACCGGGAGATCCGACACAGATGCAGACCGACCTCGTGGCCGCGCTGGACATCGGCGGCACCAAGATCGCCGGGGCGCTGGTGGACGGCCACGGCCAGATCGTGGTGCGCGCCCAGCGCGCGACGCCCGCGCAGCAGGACGGCGAGACCGTGATGGGCGCCGTGGCGGACGTCCTCGGCGAACTCACCGCCTCGCCCCTGTGGGGGCACGCCACGGCCCTCGGTATCGGCAGCGCCGGACCGGTGGACGCCTCCGCGGGCACCGTCAGCCCGGTCAACGTCCCGGGCTGGCGCGACTATCCGCTGGTCCAGCGGGTCCGGGACGCGGCCGGCGGCCTGCCGGTCGAGCTGATCGGCGACGGCGTGGCCATCACGGCGGCCGAGCACTGGCAGGGCGCGGCCCGCGGCCACGACAACGCGCTGTGCATGGTGGTCTCCACCGGCGTCGGAGGCGGACTCGTCCTGAACGGTCAACTGCACCCCGGTCCCACGGGCAACGCGGGCCACATCGGCCACATCAGCGTGGATCTGGACGGGGATCCGTGCCCGTGCGGTTCGCGCGGCTGCGTGGAGCGCATCGCCAGCGGACCGAACATCGCCCGCCGTGCGATCGAGAACGGCTGGGTGCCCGGCCCGGACGGCGACACGTCGGCCGCCGCCGTGGCCGCCGCCGCCCGGGCCGGCGACCCGGTCGCCGTGGCCTCCTTCGAGCGGGCGGCGCAGGCGCTCGCCGCCGGGATCGCGGCAACCGCGACCCTCGTCGAGATCGACATCGCGGTGATCGGCGGGGGCGTGGGCAAGGCGGGCGACGTGCTGTTCACCCCGCTGCGCAAGGCCCTCGGCAGCTACGCGACCCTCTCCTTCGTGCAGCGGCTGGAGATCACACCGGCCCAGATGGGCACGGACGCCGGACTGGTGGGAGCGGCCGCGGCCGCGCTCGCCAAGCGGGCGGACGCGGCCGCGGTCTGAGCGCCCAGGGGGCGCTCCCGGGGCCTCGGAGGGCAGGAACGTTCAGGCGGGGGCCGCCGAACTCCCCGAGCGGGCTCAGCGGCCCGCCTGAACGCCTTGTGGGCCCTGCCCGCGGCGGCAGCGGCTCACCTGTGCGCCGTAGGAACCCCTCGTGGGGGATCAGCAGGTCAGTCGCGCGTCCGCCCAGTCCGCGTGGTCCGAGTCGTTGCCGTCGCCGCCGTCGGTGACGACCAGACGGACCACCTGGGCGCCCGTCACGTCCGCGGTGAGCGGCTGGGCCGGCATCGCGTTGGTCAGGACGCCGGTCGAGGCGACCTTGGTCCCGTCGGCCCACACCTCGAACGCGACGGTGCCCTTGGCGCCCTTCTCGTCGTCCACGCCGACGTCCGCGGTGAGCGTGGTGCACGCCGTGCCGGTGTAGAACTCGACGTCGCTGTCCGCGTGGACACCGAGCCCCTTGGCGTACACCACGCCGCCGAGGGTGATCGGATGCCCGTCACCCGCCTTGCTCTCGCCGTTGCTGGTGTTGCGCTCGACCGGCCCGTAGCCGTTGGTGGCCGACAGCCACGGCAGATCGCCGAGGGACGAGGTGCCCGCGGGCGGGGGAACGACGACGGACACCGTCAGCGGGACCGCGCTGTCGACGCGGGCACCGGTCGGCGAGCGGTAACTCGCCCTGAGGGTCAGCGCGTACGACCCCGTCGGCGTCTCCGGTGGTGCGGTGACCGACCACTTGGTGCGCAGGGAGCGGCCGGTCGGCAGGACGAGGGCGTGGGCGGGGGAGGTCGCGCGGACGGTCCAGCCGTCGGGTCCCGTGAGGCCGGCCGACACGAGCAGTGCGGGGGTGCGGCCCAGGTCCGTCACGACCGTGGTCAGCGCGGCCGGTGTGCCCGCCTCGATCAACGGGCTGCCGTCCAGGCCGGTTTCGACGGCGGGCGGGTGCAGCGCCCAGGCGCGGTCGGCGAAGACCCGTACCAGGACCGTGCCGTGCGCCGGGACGGTCGCCGAGATGGTGCCCGCGGTGTTGTAGCCGCGGTGCTGCCACAGGTCACGCAGGGTGTAGGCGGGGGCCTCGGGCAGGCCGACGGCCGCGGCGGTGGTGGCGATGTGCTGGGCGGAGTCGGACTCGTTGAAGAGGGCCACCGTGCGGCTGCCGTCCTTCATCTCCTTGGCGACGACCCAGCGCCCGCCCTCGGAGGAGACGACCGTGCCCTGCTTGCCCAGCGGATCCTGGTCGACCGCGACGACCTCCTTGTTGTCGAGGATGTCGAAGGTCGCCGGGGTCGCCTTGCGCAGGTCGGAGCCGATGAGCAGCGGAGCGGACATGATCGACCACATCGAGAAGTGCGTGCGGTACTCGGTGTCGGTCATGCCGCCGTTGCCGACCTCCAGCATGTCCGGGTCGTTCCAGTGCCCGGGGCCGGCGTACGGCGCGAGCGGCAGGTTCTTCTTCAGAATCCCCAGCATCGAGCCCCAGTTGTCACTGATGTCACCGGTGGTGCGCCACAAATGGCCCACGTCGGCGGCCCATTCCCACGGTTTGTTCTGGCCCCATTCGCAAATGCTGTAGACGATGGGCCGGCCGGTCGCCCTGAGGGCGTCCCGCATGGTCGTGTAGCGCAACTTGGCGTCCACACCCTGGTTGTTGCAGTTGTCGTACTTGAGGTAGTCGACGCCCCAGTCCGCGAACTGCTGGGCGTCGCTGTACTCATGGCCGAGCGCACCCGGGAAACCGGCGCTGTTGCAGGTCTTGGTGCCCGCGCTGGTGTAGATCCCGAGCTCGAGTCCCTTGGAGTGCACATAGTCCGCGACCGCCTTGATCCCGTTGGGGAAGCGGACCGGATCCGGGACGAGTCTGCCGTTCGCGTCCCGGTTCGGCAGCGCCCAGCAGTCGTCGAGGTTGACGTACTGATAGCCGGCGTCCTTGAGGCCCTTCTCGACGAAGATGTCCGCGATTCCCTTGATCATGGACTCGTTGAAGTCGGCACGGCAGTGCGTGGAATTCCAGTTGTTGAAGCCCATCGGCGGGGTGAGGGCGAGACCGTCCGCCAGGGTGGGTGCGGCGGGTCCGGCGGCGGGTGCCGCGAGGGCCGGCGCGGCGAGTCCGGCGGCGCACAGGAGGCCCGCGGCGAACGCTCCGACCACTCTTCGGCGGGTCGTGCGGGGGTGAAGGTGACGCATCGTTACGTTTCCTCCGAACACGCGAAAGGTAGGAGGACATCATGTCCTCGTCATCGGTGCGCGTTTACGGTAAGTCGTGTCGGACTGTGTTGGAAGAGATGAGGTAACGGTTGTTCGGTATCCCGTCAGAACCCTTGACGCCAAGGCCACACGGAGGTGAGATCCAAGCCACGCGTTCGGTTGTGTGGGGTGGCAACCCGAGGAGGGGGACATGGCGCAGTCATCGTTCGATCCGTTGGCCCAGTCCAATGACCAGGCAGGTCATCGGATGTCCCGGCGAAATCTCTTACGCGGTGCGGCCCTCGGTGCCGGCGCGGTGACACTGCCCGCCCTGCTGTCGGCGTGTGGGAGCGGACCCGGCGGCGACAAGAAGGAGGTCTCCGTCGGCTCCAACGCCTCGGACGCCGTACCGAAGAAGGCGTACGCCGCCGCCTTCCAGGCCTACGAGAAGAAGTCCGGGAAGAAGGTGAAGGTCAACACCAAGGACCACAACGACTTCCAGGAGAACATCAACCGCTATCTGCAGGGCACCCCCGACGACGTCTTCATGTGGTTCGCCGGATACCGCATGCAGTACTTCGCGGAGAAAGGCCTGCTGACCGAGATCAGCGATGTGTGGAAGACGTTCACGGGATTCTCGGACGCGTTGAAGGCGCAGTCCACCCACGGCGGCAAGCAGTACTTCGTGCCGTACTACTACTATCCGTGGGCGGTGTTCCACCGGAAGAGCCTCTTCCAGCAGAAGGGCTATCAACAGCCCGCCAAGTGGGACGACTTCATCGCCCTGGCCAAACAGATGCAGAAGGACGGCAATCCGGTCGCTTTCTGCGACAAGGACGGCTGGCCCGCGATGGGCACCTTCGACTACATCAATCTGCGGCTGAACGGCTACGACTTCCACAAGTCCCTGATGGCGGGCGAGGAATCGTGGACCGACACCAAGGTGAAGAACGTCTTCGACACCTGGCGCGAACTCATGCCGTACTACCAGAAGGGCGCCCTCGGCCGGACCTGGGAGGAGGCCGGGCAGAGCCTGCAGCAGCGCAAGACCGGCATGGCCGTCTTCGGCATGCCGCACCCCGGCACCCAGTTCCCCGAGAACGAGCGGGACGACATCGACTTCTTCGCCTTCCCCGAGATCGACCCGCAGTGGGGCCTGGACGCCGTCGAGGCCCCCATCGACGGGTTCCTCGTCGCGAAGAAGTCCAAGAACCTGACCGGTGCGAGGGACCTCCTCAAGTGGCTGGGCAAGCCGGAGGCCGAGGACACCTACCTCACCTACGACCCCAACAACGTGGCCGTCAACTCGGGCGCCGACACCTCCCACTACAGCGCCCTGCAGAAGAAGTCCGCACAGCTCGTCTCGCAGGCGAAGCAGATCTCGCAGTTCCTGGACCGCGACACCCGCCCCGACTTCGCGTCGACCGTGATGATCCAGTCGATCCAGGAATTCATCGGCAACCCGAAGGACGTCGACGGGCTGTGCAACAGCATCGAGCGGCAGAAGAAGTCCATCTTCTCGCAGCCCGTCGGCTGATCACTGGGGGACAAGTTTCCGTGGCGCTCACCTTCCCGCGACGCGCCGGACGACGGCGGCGCCTGCGGCGGTTCACCCGTCGCGACGCCGTCGTCCTCGGCGTGCTGCTCGGCATCCCGATCCTGCTCGACCTCGCCATCGTCTGGGGCCCGACCCTCGCCTCGATCGGCCTGTCCTTCACCGCCTGGGACGGCATCGGCGACATCCACTGGGTCGGCCTGGACAACTACCGGAACCTCGCCGACAACTACCCGCCCTTCTGGCCGGCCGTCCGCCACAACGTCATGTGGCTGCTCTTCCTCGGCCTGATCGCCACGCCCTTCGGCCTCCTCCTGGCCGTGCTGATCGACCGGGGCGTCCGCTTCAGCCGCTTCTACCAGTCCGTCATCTACCTGCCGGTCGTGCTCTCGCTCGCGATCGTCGGCTTCATCGCCCAGCTGATCCTCGGCACCGACCAGGGCGTGATCAACACCATCCTCAACAACCACGACGACCCGATCGACTGGCTGGGCGACTCACACCTCAACCTGTGGATGATCATGATCGCGGCAGGCTGGCGGCATGTCGGCTATGTGATGATCCTCTACCTGGCCGGCCTGAAGTCCGTCGATCCTGCGCTCAAGGAAGCGGCCGCCATCGACGGCGCGAACGAACGCCAGACCTTCTTCCAGGTGGTCTTCCCGACCTTGCGGCCGGTCAACGTCATCGTCGGCGTCATCACCGTGATCGAGGCGCTGAGGGCCTTCGACATCGTCTACGCCGTCAACAAGGGCCGCAACGGACTGGAACTGCTCTCCGTTCTCATCACCGACAACATCATCGGCGAGGCCAGCCGCATCGGCTTCGGCTCCGCGATCGCCGTCGTGCTGCTCGTCGTGTCGCTGGGATTCATCGTGACGTTCCTGGTCCAGGAGCTGCGAGGTGCGCGCGAGCGATGACCGCAGACATCCGCACCACCGCACCCGTGCCCCGCACGGCCCCCGACCCGGCCCCGCCCGTGAAGTCCCGCCGCCGACGCGGTCGCTGGGGCGTGCACATCTTTCTGACGGCGGTCTCCCTCGCGTTCCTCGCGCCCCTGCTGCTCGCCGTCTACGCGAGTCTGCGCCCGTACGAGGACACGGCGCAGCACGGCTACCTCTCCTGGCCGAAGCACCTGTCCTTCGAGTACTACCGCCGGGCCTACACCGAGTCCGGCATGGGCAAGTACTTCACCAACACGCTGATGATCGCCGTACCGGCCGTCATCATGACGCTGTTCCTGGCCGCCTTCGTCGCCTTCGCCGTCTCCCGCCTGAGGCTCCGCGGCGGGATCGTGCTGCTGATGTTCTTCACGGCGGGCAACCTGCTGCCGCAGCAGGTGATCGTGACGCCCCTGTACGTGCTGTTCAACAAGATCCCGCTGCCCTGGTGGATGTCCGACTCGCTGACGATGTACGACTCCTACTGGGCCGTGATCATCGTCAACATCGGTTTCCAGGTGGGTTTCTGCGTCTTCGTCCTCGCCAATTTCATGCGCACGCTGCCCCAGGAGATCCTGGAGGCGGCGATCGTCGACGGCGCGGGCGTGTGGACCCAGTTCTGGCGCATCACTCTGCCCCTGTGCCGCCCGGCCCTGGCGGCCCTGGCGACGCTGGAGTTCACCTGGATCTACAACGACTTCCTCTGGGCCCTGATCTTCATCTCCAACCCGGACAAACTGCCGATCACGTCGTCCCTGAACAATCTCAGGGGGCAATTTTTCACGGATTACAACCTCCTGGCCGCGGGCTCGGTCCTGGTCGCCCTCCCGACCATCCTGGTGTTCCTGCTGCTCCAGCGGCACTTCATCGCGGGACTGACCCTGGGCTCGACCAAGGGGTGAGTCCGGCGGGCCGCGGTCAGCCGTCCGCGAACCTCCGGGCGAGGTCACGCAGACGGTCCGCGGCCCGCCGTACCTGCTCCCGGGGGACGGTCGTCCCGGGCGAGCCCGCCAGACGTTCGAGCCGTTCGGCCTGCCGCAGATGCTCGACCGCCGCGTGCTCGCGGCAGGGCAGACACGTGACGCTCTCCGGCCGCCGAGAGGTCATGGCGTACGGCACGCGCTGCCCGCAGCCCGTGGTCACCGTGCTCGGCGCGTCCCCCACCAGGCCGAAGGTGGCCGCCAGCATGCCGCGTACTTCCGGGCCGTCGCGGAGCATCCTCGTGTCGACATGGATGTGCCCGTCCGTCCCGTCCATGCGTCCTCCCCGCCGCGTCTCCTCATCGGACATGCCCAGGATGCGTGACCCCGATCCGTCTCCGGCAGTTGATCCGGTCATGAAGAAGCGCAGCATGATGGCCATCGCCTCCCTCGCCACCGGGTTCGTCGTCGCGGCGATCAGCCCCTCGCACAGCGGCGACCACCAGGTCCTCGGTGACCACCAGACCCTGGGCGACCTCAGCCCCGAGGGCGTCGTCGACACGGTCACCCACACCGTCGGCGACGACAGCCTCGCCGACACCGACAAGGCCCTCGGCTGACACCGACGGCGGACCGTGGCGCCGGTGCCCCCGGACAGGGGCACCGGCGCCCCCTCATGTGCGCCCTCAACTGGGGCTGGTTTCCGTGGCAGGGTGAAGCGGGCAAGCCTCAGGGGGCCAACACAAGAGGGGGAGTCCGTGATCGTCTGGATCAACGGCGCGTTCGGTGCGGGAAAGACGACCACCGCACGGGAGCTCATCGAACTGATCCCGAACAGCACGCTCTTCGACCCCGAGGTCATCGGCGGGGGACTGACACACCTGCTGCCTGCCAAGCACCTCGCCGAGGTCGGTGACTACCAGGACCTGCCGATCTGGCGGCGCATGGTGATCGACACGGCGGCCGCCCTGCTCGCCGAGCTCGGCGGGACCCTCGTGGTCCCCATGACCCTGCTGCGCCAGGAGTACCGCGACGAGATCTTCGGCGGCCTCGCCGCCCGCAGGATCGGCGTCCGGCATGTCCTCCTCGCCCCGGCGGAAACGATCCTGCGGGAGCGCATAGCCACCCGGGAGGTCCCGCCCGACCTCCCCGACGGCGAGATGCGCGTACGGCAGTGGTCGTACGACCACATCGAGCCGTACCGCGGCGCCCTCGACTCCTGGCTCACGGCGGACGCCTATCCCGTCGACAACGGCACGCTGACGCCGTACGAGGCGGCGGTGCGGATCGCGGAGGCGGTCAGGTCGGGGGAGGCAGTGGAATGTGACATAGTACAGACCCCCGAACCCACCGCCGAGACCCTTGCGGCCGGTGTCCTCCTCTTCGACGAGCAGGACCGCTTCCTCCTCGTCGACCCCACCTACAAGCCCGGCTGGGAGTTCCCCGGCGGGGTCGTCGAACCCGGCGAGGCGCCCGCCCGCGCGGGTATGCGCGAGGTCGCCGAGGAGACCGGGATCCACCTCGTCGACGTACCGCGGCTGCTGGTCGTCGACTGGGAGGCGCCCGTGCCGCCGGGATTCGGCGGGCTGCGGCTGCTGTTCGACGGCGGCCGCCTCGACTCCGCGGAGGCGGCCCGGTTGCTGCTGCCGGGGCCGGAGTTGCGTGAGTGGCGGTTCGTCAGCGAGGCCGAGGCCGCCGACCTGCTGCCGCCGGTGCGCTACGAGCGGCTGCGCTGGGCGCTGCGGGCCCGGGAACGCGGGGCGGCGCTGTATCTGGAGGCGGGCGTCCCGATGGGCTGAAGCCCGCCTCCGTGCCACGTGGGCGAAAGCCCGTCTCTGACTCGGTCATCGTCGCTGGCGGGGCCCCAGTCGCCTGCCACTACGCGGAGAACGTGGAGCTGTTGTATGCGAGGTGGAGTTCCTCGTACGGGTAGGGGGTGAGCCCGCTCTCGGTCCGCAGCCGGCCGAGGAAGCCGTTGAAGACGGCGGTGAGCGTCGCGTCCCGCGCGATGATCGCGGCGGCCGCCGCGGGGACGCCGTCGGCGTGCGCCCCGACCGCGCAGGCCCGTACGAAGGCCTCCCGCTCCTGCCGGTCGTAGCCGTACAGGGCGGTGACGAGCCAGTTCACCAGGTACGCCCGGGAGTATGCGAGGTCGTAGTCGCGGTGCCGGTCGAAGAAGGCGCGCTCCTGCCGGGCGAGCTGGAAGCGGGGGCCGAAGGCGAGGCCGTGGTCGGAGAGGTAGAACTGCTCGCCGTCGGTGAGGATGTTCTGGAAGTGCACGTCGAAATGCAGGAGTTCACGGTCGCGGAGGAAGGCGGTCACCTCACACAGCCACTCGTCCACCCGGGCGCAGGTGCGATCCGCCTCCCCGGTACGCACCCGCGCGTCGAACCAGTCGTGGAGGGTGTGCGGGACGTACTCCAGGAACAGGGTGAGGCTCGAGGCCGCCGTGCGCAGGGCGTCGAGGCGCTCGCGCACCTCGGGTGAGCCGCCCCAGTACGCCACCGTCCCTTCCACGTCGGCCAGTTCCTTGGGAAGCGGCTGCACGGCGTCCGGCAGCACCCGCCAGTGGTGCATCAGCGGGAACCCCGGGAAGCGGTCGGCCAGCACCCAGTTCGTCGTCATGGCGTGCGCGGCCAGCTCGCGCCAGGCGCCGAAGCCGGGGCTGCGGCCGGTGCCGTAGTGGCAGCCCGGCGGCAGCTGGAAGAGGTTCCCGGTGGAGCGGGCGTTCTCGGGCCGCAACTCGACGTCGGTGACCGGCACCCGCTTCACGAACACCCGCCGGCCCGCCACCTCGACCAGCGTCGAGCGTCCGCCGATCCCCGCACCGAGGGGCGTCCCCGACTCGACCAGGTCCGCCAGCTCGCGGTCGCCGAGCAGGGACAGGGCGGTGGCGATCTCGGCGTGGGCGGTACGGCGTGCGGCAACGGACATGCCCTCCATGGTCAGGGTGACAGCGGGTACCTGTCCGCCGATCGGCGAAGTGCGGTGGCCGCGTGGCCGATCACCGGATCGCCGTGCCCGAAGCAGGCCGTGTCGGAGTCGAGCTCCGCGAGACGGTGGAAGGACCCGACGGCGCGGGCCCGGTCGAGGTTGAAGACGCCGGGCATCACGGTGCCGTCGGTCGGGGCGGCGGCCACCGCGTCCCCGGTGAACAGCACACGGTGGCGCGGAAGATGGAGCGCGATGCTGCCGTCGGTGTGACCGGGCACGTGGACGACGTGCGCGCCGCCGCCGAAGTCGAGGACGTCACCGTCGGACAGTTCGCCCACCTTCGCCGGGCGCGGCCAGGGAACGCGAGGGAGCCGCCGGGCCGCCCGCGCATGCACCGGGCGCTCCCAGTCCTCCAACACCGGGGACGGGCCCGGGAGTTCGCCCCGTACGACGGGCGCGTCCAGATGGTGGGCGAGCACCTCCGCGCCGCACCGTGCGGCCAACTCGCCCGCGCCGCCCACGTGATCCTCGTGGAAGTGGGTCAGCACGATGCGCCTCAGTCCGCCGAAGACCTTCGCGACGGCCGCCGCCGAGCCCGGCGGGCCCGCGTCGATCATCGTCAACTCCCCGCCGTCGCGCCACAGATACGCCTGGCCGACGGGGAAGCGGAGGAGATGGAGGCGGGGGAGAAGCTCGACGACGTCCATGAGGCCGACCGTAGAAGGGCCCCCGCCCGGCGGCCAGGGCCCTCGGCTGACGGCAGAGCGGCTCAGCTCGCGGCGTAATTGCGCAGGAACAGCGCCTCGGCGACCGACAGACGCTCCAGCTCCTCCGGCGACAGGCTCTCGTTGACCGCGTGGATCTGGGCCTCCGGCTCGCTCAGGCCGATCAGCAGGATCTCCGCGTCGGGGTAGAGGGAGGCGAGGGTGTTGCACAGCGGGATGGAGCCGCCCTGACCGGCGTACTGCATCCGCGCGCCGGGGTAGGCGACCGCCATGGCCTCGGCCATCGCCGCGTACGCCGGGCTGGTCGTGTCGGCGCTGAAGGGCTGGCCCTGGCCGACCTGTTCGACGCTCACCCGGGCGCCCCACGGGGTGTGGGCCTCGATGTGGGCCTGCAGCAGCTTGGTCGCCTCGGCCGCGTCCACGCCCGGCGGGACGCGCAGGCTGACCAGGGCGCGGGCGCCGGCCTGCACGGACGGGGTGGCCCCGACGACGGGCGGGCAGTCGATGCCGAGGACGGTGACGGCGGGACGCGCCCAGATGCGGTCGGCGACGGTGCCCGAACCGATCAGCTCGACCCCGTCCAGCACCTTGGCGTCGCGGCGGAACTGCTCCTCGTCGTACTGCAGTCCCTCCCAGCGGTTCTCGGCGGTCAGCCCGTCCACGGTCGTCGAGCCGTCCTCCGCGCGCAGTGAGTCGAGGACCCGGATCAGCGCGGCCAGCGCGTCGGGGGCGGCACCGCCGAACTGGCCGGAGTGCAGATTGCCCTCCAGGGTGTCCATCTGGACGCGGACCATGGTCATGCCGCGCAGGGTGGAGGTGACCGTCGGCAGCCCGGCGCGGAAGTTGCCCACGTCGCCGATGACGATGGTGTCGGCGGCGAGCAGCTCCGGGTGCTCCTCGGCGTACCGCTCCAGACCGCCCGTGCCCATCTCCTCCGAGCCCTCGGCGATCACCTTGACGTGCACCGGCACGCCGCCGTTGGCCTTCAGGGCGCGCAGCGCGAGCAGGTGCATGATCACGCCGCCCTTGCAGTCGGCGGCCCCGCGCCCGTACCAGCGGCCGTCCCGCTCGGTCAGTTCGAACGGCGGGCTCGTCCAGGCCGTCTCGTCCAGCGGCGGCTGCACGTCGTAGTGGGCGTAGAGCAGGACGGTCCTGGCGCCCTCCGGGCCGGGCAGGTAGCCGTAGACGGACTGCGTGCCGTCGGGGGTGTCGAACACCGCCACGTCCTGGAAACCCTCGGTGCGCAGGGCGCCGGCGACCCAGTTCGCGGCGCCCTCGCTCTCGCTGCGGGGGAACTGGTCGAAGTCCGCCACCGACTTGAAGGCCACCAGCTCCGCGAGCTCGCTCTTGGCCCGCGGCATCAGCGAGGCGACGGTCTCGGCGACCGATTTCGACGACATGGGCACGCTCCTCGTGGGTGCGACGTTGTACGTGTGGATATGGGGATCCTCCCACAGTGGCCTGCGGCGACGTCCGCCGTAGGATGCGGGGGACAGGTGCGGCCTAGCCTTGATCGGAGCAGCGGACCATCGTGAGCGGCGACAACTCTTCGGCGGACGACGTGCAGCGGGTGTGGGACGTCGTCGTGGTGGGCGCGGGACCCGCGGGGGCTTCGGCCGCCTACGCGGCGGCGGTCGCGGGGCGGCGCGTGCTGCTGCTGGAGAAGGCCGAGCTGCCCCGCTACAAGACCTGTGGCGGCGGCATCATCGGCCCCTCGCGCGACGCGCTGCCGCCCGGTTTCGAGCTGCCCTTCCGGGACCGGGTGCACGCGGTCACCTTCTCCAACAACGGCCGCTTCACCCGTACCCGCCGCTCCAAGCAGATGCTGTTCGGGCTGATCAACCGCCCGGAGTTCGACCAGCAGCTGGTGGAGCACGCCCAGAAGGCGGGCGCCGAACTGCGTACGGGCGTCACCGTGCAGCGGGTCGAGCAGCACGGTTCGGCGGTGCCGGACCGGCGTACGGTCGCGGTGGTCCTGCAGGGCGGGGAGACGCTGCTCGCGCGGTCCGTCGTCGGCGCGGACGGCAGCGCCAGCCGGATAGGGGCGCACGTCGGGGTCAAGCTGGACCAGGTCGACCTCGGTCTGGAGGCGGAGATCCCGGTGCCGGAGACCGTCGCCGAGGACTGGCGGGGGCGGGTGCTGATCGACTGGGGGCCGATTCCCGGCAGTTACGGCTGGGTGTTCCCCAAGGGGGACACGCTGACGGTCGGTGTGATCTCGGCGCGGGGCGAGGGCGCCGCCACCAAGCGGTACTTGGAGGAGTTCGTCGGCCGGCTCGGTCTCGCCGGCTTCGAGCCCAGCATCTCCTCGGGGCATCTGACCCGGTGCCGGGCCGACGACTCCCCGCTGTCGCGGGGGCGGGTGCTGGTGTGCGGGGACGCGGCGGGGCTGCTGGAGCCGTGGACGCGCGAGGGCATCTCGTTCGCGCTGCGCTCGGGCCGGCTCGCCGGCGAGTGGGCGGTGCGGATCGCCGAGGCGCACGACGCGGTGGACGCCCGGCGCCAGGCGCTGAACTACGCGTTCGCGATCAAGGCGGGGCTCGGCGTCGAGATGAGCGTCGGCAAGCGCATGCTGATCGCGTTCGAACGCCGTCCGGGCCTCTTCCACGCGGCGCTGACCGGTTTCCGGCCCGCCTGGAACGCGTTCAGGGAGATCACGCAGGGAGCGACGTCCCTGGGCGAGCTCGTCCGCACCCACCCCTTCGCCCAGCGGGCCCTGACCGCCCTGGACCGCCGCCCGGTGACCGCCGAGCCGGCGGAGACCACCGAGACGGAGACCACCGAGGTCGGCTCCTGACGGTGATCCGGGGCCCACGGGCGGGGTCGGAGGCCGTGCGCCGCGGAGGGCGTGGTCACTTGGCGGTCTCGATGCGGAAGACCGGGTGGTCGGGGGCGATGCGGCGCAGTTCGGTGTCGGGGGAGTCGGGGCCGACGCCGCCGAAGAAGACACCGACCTCGGCCTTCCAGCGCCTGAGGTAGGCGCGCAGCAGCGGGACCTTGTCGTCGTCGGCGACCTCGGTGGCGGTGAAGACGTCCACGTGCTTGCCCAGGCGCAGCTCGCCGCCGCCGGCCGCGCGCATGTTGTGCGTCCACTGGACGTGGCCGCGCGGGGCGAGCAGGTACTGCTGTCCGTCCACGACCAGCAGGTTGACGGGAGTGGTCCGCCACTCGCCGCTCTTGCGGCCGCGGACCGCGAGGACCCGGGAGCCCCAGATGCTGATGCCGCGGCGGGTCATCCAGGCGACCGCGCGGTTGAAGACGTTGACGGTGAACCAGCCGGGCTTCTGGACGTGCGTGGACATTGGGGACCCCCATCGTGGAGTAGAGCGGGGAGAGCGCTGCTCGCTTTTGTGAGCACTGCTCTCGCTTGGTGAAGAGTCTGCACCCGATCGGTGCTCCAGTGCAAGAGCAGTGCTCTCTTTTTTGTGCACCGCTCACATCTGTGTGCACTGCTCTCGTTCCATGGGACACTGGCCTCCATGAGCACCGCACACAGCGCCCGCGCCCGAGCCAGGATCGAAGTCACCGCCGCCATCAAGGACGAGGCGCGCAGACAGCTGGCCGCGGAGGGTGCCGCCAAGCTCTCGCTGCGCGCCGTGGCCCGTGAGCTCGGCATGGTCTCCTCCGCCCTCTACCGCTACTTCCCCAGCCGCGACGACCTGCTGACCGCACTCATCATCGACGCCTACGACTCGCTCGGCGAGGCCGCCGAAGCGGTCCGCGACACCGCCTCCAAGCCGGTCGAACGCTGGATCGCCGTCTGTGAGGCGGTCCGCGCCTGGTCCCTCGCGCACCCCCACGAATACGCCCTGATCTACGGCTCCCCGGTCCCCGGCTACGTCGCCCCCGACACCACCGTCCAGCCCGCCGCCCGCGTCGGCCTCGTCCTCATCGGCATCGTCCGCGACGCCATCAGGGGACCGGGCGTGCACTTCCCCCCGCTCTCCGCCGAGCTGCGCCCCGAGGCCGAGCGCCTCGCCGCCGACATCGCCCCCGACCTCCCGCCGGAGGTGTCGGCGGCCCTGGTCGCGGCCTGGGCACAGCTGTTCGGCCTGGTCGGATTCGAGCTGTTCGGCCAGTTCAACCGGGTCGTCGAGGACCGGGAGTCCTTCTTCCGGCATGCGGCGGGGCAGCTCGCGCGGGGGGTGGGGCTGCGGTGAGCGGGCCCGGCGGGCGTACTTCCCGGGGAGTACCGGTGATCACCCCGCCCGGCTGACGCCCGGGCGGCCCGCCGGCGTCTAGCGTGGCGGGCATGGAGGAGCAGCGGGTGCGCGGGGCCGGGCCGCCGTGGAGGTGGCGGCACGGGCCGCCGTGGCCGGGGCGCGGCGGGGAGGAGCGTGGGTCGCGGTGGCCGTGGCGGTCCACCGTGGTGATCACCGTCCTCGTCCTCGTCGGCTCCCAGTTCGCGGCTCACCAGCAGCACGGCACGCGCGCCTCGCTCGATGTCTTCGCGCGCGTGCTGCTGCTCGTCGCGTCGGGTCTGCTGCTGTGGCGGGGGCGCCACCCGGTGCTGGTCGTCTTCGGTACGGCGGCGGCCGCGATGGTGTATCTCGGCGCCGGATATCCGTACGGGCCGGTCTTCCTCGCCGTGGTCGTGGCGTGCTTCCGTGCCGTCGTCGCCGGGCACCGGCGGGCCGCCTGGGCGGCGCTGGCGATGCTGTGGGCCGGGCACATGCTGGTGGCGCACTGGCTGTACCGGTGGCTGCCGCCCTCCGGCGACTCGGCGGCCTCCTGGGCGAGCGAGGGGGTGATCGCCGCGTGGGTGGTGGCGATCGTCGCGCTGGCCGAGCTCACCCGGACCCGACGCGAGCAGTGGGCCCGCGAGCGTGCCGAGCGGGCCCAGGCGGCCCGGCGCCGGGCCGACGAGGAGCGGCTGCGGATCGCCCGCGAGCTGCACGACGTCCTCGCCCACAGCATCTCGGTGATCAACGTCCAGGCCGGCGTGGGCCTCGCCCTCCTCGACACCGACCCCGAGCAGGCCCGCGCCGCCCTCACCACCATCAAGGCCGCCAGCAAGGAGGCCCTCGGCGAGGTCCGCCAGGTCCTCGACACCCTCCGCACCCCCGGAGACGCCCCGCGTGCCCCCGCCCCCGGTCTGGACCGGCTCCCCGAACTGGTGCAGCAGGCGGCGAGCGCGGGACTGACCGTAGACGTCGAAGGGGCCCCGCCCCGCCTCGCGCCCGGCACGGATCTCGCCGCCTTCCGCATCGTGCAGGAGGCGCTCACCAATGTCGTACGGCACTCCGGTTCGCGGCACGCGCGCGTGCGCCTCGAGCACGACCCCCGGACGCTGCGGCTGTGCATCGACGACGACGGGCCGGCGACCGGCGAGGAAGCGGGCGGCAGCGGCAACGGGCTGGCCGGGATGCGGGAGCGGGCCGCCGCGCTCGGTGGCACGATCGAGGCGGGCCCGCGTCCCGAGGGGGGCTTCCGTGTGCTCGCCGAACTGCCCCTGCAGACCAAGGAGGACGACCGGTGATCCGCGTACTGCTCGCCGACGACCAGTCACTGGTACGGGCCGGCTTCAAGGCGCTGCTGGACGCGCAGCCGGACATCGAGGTGGCAGGCGAGGCCGCCGACGGCGCGGAGGCGGTGCGTGAGGTCCGCGAACTGCGCCCGGACGTCGTCCTGATGGACATCCGCATGCCCGCGCTGGACGGGCTGGCCGCCACCCGCGAGATCAACGCGGACCCGGTGCTGCGGGACGTGAAGGTGGTCATGCTGACCACGTTCGAACTGGACGAGTACGTCTTCGAGGCGATCCGCTCGGGTGCCTCCGGCTTCCTGGTCAAGGACACCGAACCGGACGAACTCCTGCGCGCCGTCAGGGCGGTGGTCGAGGGCGACGCACTGCTGTCCCCCGGGGTCACCCGCCGGCTGATCGCCGAGTTCGCCGCCCGTTCCAAGGAGCCCGCGGCCGCCGACGCCCTTGCCGGGCTCACCGAGCGGGAGAGGGAGGTGATGGCCCTGGTCGGCATCGGCCTGTCCAACGAGGAGATCGCCCGCCGCCTGGTCGTCAGCCCCCTGACCGCGAAGACCCACGTCAGCCGCACGATGGTCAAGCTGGGTGCCCGGGACCGGGCCCAACTGGTCGTCCTGGCCTACGAGTCGGGGTTGGTGCGGCCGGGCTGGCTGGGCTGAGCCGCACGCCGGAACCGCACCAGGACACTCACGACCCGGACGACGAAGACGATCGGCGCG
This sequence comes from Streptomyces sp. NPDC002144, assembly GCF_053593695.1. Classification (NCBI taxonomy): domain Bacteria; kingdom Bacillati; phylum Actinomycetota; class Actinomycetes; order Kitasatosporales; family Streptomycetaceae; genus Streptomyces; species Streptomyces sp. NPDC002144. The sequence continues at coordinate 13,286 of NZ_JBSFDB010000069.1, read as the reverse complement.
AGCGTCAGGCCCACCCGCAGCAGCACCGCCGACAGCAGCGGGGGCAGACCGAAGAGCAGCGCCGGACCGGCGACCGCCCCGAAGATCACCGCTGCCGCGAACACCGCGCTCACCAGCGCGTACCCGACCTCCACGGTCGTCGCGTCCTGCTCGGCCTTGTTGCGCCGTCCCCCGTGACCGTCCATCCGTCCAGTACACAGCCGTGCGTCCGGCGGGGCAACCAACTCCCGCCGGACGCACCCAGGGGAGACGAGACATCCCCCTGGTGGCCTTAGTCGCGTGCGGGCACGCGCTCCGCCTCCAGGGAGGTGGACCTGGCGACCACGACCGACTGCTGCCCACGGCGCGTGCGCAGGCCCGTGAGGGTGATCAGCAGGCCGGCCACCGCGACCGCGGTGACGACCACGAAACCGGGCCGGTAGCTGTCCAACACCGCCTGGGCGGTGGCGTGTTCGGGGGCGCCCGCGGTCACCACGGCCGTCACCACGGCCAGGAAGATCGCGCCGCCCACCTGTACCGAGGTGTTGAGCAGCCCGGAGACCATGCCCTGCTCGTGGTCCTCGACCCCGTTGGTGGCCTGGATGTTGAGGGAGGGGAAGACCAGCGCGCAGGCCGCGCCGATCAGCAGCATCGACGGCAGGACGACGGCCGCGTACACCGGGTCGAGGTTGATGCGCAGGAACAGCGCGTACCCGACGACCATCAGCGCGAACCCCGCCGCGATCAGCCGCTGGGTGCCGAACCGGTCGACGACGGAGCCGACCTTCGTCGAGGACACGGCGACCAGCGCGCCCGCGGGCAGGAAGGCCAGCGCGGTGTGCAGGGCCGACCAGCCCAGTAGCGACTGCATGTACAGCGTGGTCAGGAACTGGAACCCGACGTACGAGCCGAAGAAGGCCACCGCGCCGAGCTGGGCGCGGATCTGGCTGCCGGAGCGCAGCACGCCCAGGCGGATCAGGGGGCCGGGCGAGCGCCGCTCGACCAGGACGAACACGGTGAGCAGCACGGCGACCGCGAGGAAGGACAGCAGCGTGCGGGCCGAGGCCCAGCCGGCCTGCGGTGCCTGGACGACGGTGAACACCAGCAGCAGCATCGACGCGGTGCCGATGACGGCGCCGGGGACGTCGTAGCCGTTGTGGTCCTTCTCCCGTTCGCTGCGCGGCAGCAGCTTCAGGCCCGCCAGCAGCGCGATCAGGGCGATGGGCGCGGGCAGCAGCATGGTCAGACGCCAACTGGCCTCGGTGAGCAGGCCGGAGAGGACCAGGCCCATGGAGAACCCGGTGGCGGCGCAGGTGGTGTAGATGGACAGGGCGCGGTTGCGCAGCGGGCCCTCGGCGAAGGTCGTGGTGATGATCGACAGGCCGGCCGGCGCGGTGAAGGCGGCGCTCAGGCCCTTGATGAAGCGGCTGGCGATCAGCAGCGGACCCGAGTCCACGAGGCCGCCGAGCAGTGAGGCGAGGGCGAACACACCGAGGGCGACCAGGAAGACCTGACGCCGGCCGAGCAGGTCGGCGGTGCGACCGCCGAGGAGCAGCAGTCCGCCGTAGCCCAGGATGTAGCCGCTGACGATCCACTGCAGGGTCGAGGTGGACAGGTCGAGGTCGGAGCCGATGGACGGCAGGGCGACGCCGACCATCGAGACGTCCAGTGCGTCCAGGAACATCGCGGCGCAGAGCACCAGCAGGGTGCCCCACAGCCGGGGGGTCCAGCGGACGGTCGAGGCGTCCGCGGAGGTGGTGAGCGGAGAGGTCATGCCCGAGACACTACATGCGCATGCATCGAATGCAAACGCATTTAATGCCGGTGCAATAAATTCGGTTCTCTGCTACGGTGCGCTGATGGCGGCGAAGAACCCCGAGCAGGCGCTCGTGGACCAGTGGCGGGACATCCTGGCGCTCCATGCGCGCACCCAGTGCGAACTGGACCGCGCACTGCACCAGCACGGCCTGTGCGCCAGCGACTTCGAGGTGCTGGACGTGCTGTCGGGCGAATCCTGCGCCTACCGCGTCCAGGAGATCGCCGAGCGCGTCCACCTCAGCCAGAGCGCGCTGTCCCGGCTCATCGCCCGGCTGGAGAAGGACCGCCTCGTGGAGCGCGCGATGTGCCCCGAGGACCGGCGGGGCGTCCGGGTCGCCCTCACGGAGAAGGGGCGCGCGCTGCACGGCGCGGTACTGCCGGTGCAGCGCGCGGTGCTGACGCGGATGCTCAGCTCCAGGTGACGGCCGACTTCTCCCGCCACAGCGCGGCGACGGAGTCGTCCCCACTCACCTCCGGGAACGCCTGCCGGTTCCACAGTGCCGCGTACAACCGCGGGGCGGGCCCGGCCACTTCGCAGTCGGCGGCGCCTTCCTCACCCCGCACGGTCACCGGCGGCTCCTGGGACAGTCGTACGGTCCACACCCCGCCGTCCGCGTCCGTCGCCCGCACCCGCAGTACACGGGGCGTGTCGCTGCGGACCTTGCTCCTGGTGCGGGCGTGGAAGCCGCACAGCAGCTCGTCGATGCCGTCCGCCGCGAAGCCGGCGGAGATCCCGGACGGCGTGCCGCCCCGCGCGGACTCGGCGTCGAGCCGGTGCACGGTCGTCTCGTGCGCCTGCCGCCGGGCCCAGAACGCCAGCGGCGACGGCGCGGGCAGGAAGTGCCAGCACTCCACCCCGGGCGGGGCGGAGGCGAGGGTGTCGACGAGGTACCGGTGCCCCTCCCGGAACCAGTCCAGCAACGCGTCGCCGTCGAGGTCGGGCAGCCCGCCGTCGGAGTGGTACGAGGTGTGTCCCTCGGCGACGAAGGCCGCAGCCCACCGGTGCACCATCCCGGTGTGCCGCACCAGGTCCCGCACCTGCCAGTCCGGGCAGGTCGGCACCTTGGCGTCGGTCCCGGCCGCCTCGGCGGCCGCCGCCAGCAGTAGCCCCTCCCGGTCGAGGATCTCCACGAACTCGGCTGTCTCCATGGGGTGAGTGTGCCGGACGGCGCGACGGCGGGACCACCAGGCGGGTCGGCCGTTTGTGCGAACCGCATGCGAGGGGCCGAGCCACGGCCGATGATGGGGGGATCCGGCCGTCACGCCCGCCGAGCCCAGGAGAGCGATGCCGTCATGAGTTCCTTCTCGCCCGGTTTTCGCGGACGCGCCCGTTCGCTGGCGGACCGGCTGCCGCCCGGGCAGTACCCGACCGAGCAGTTCCCGGTGCTGTCCGCCGGCCCGACCCCGCGGGTGTCCACCGACACCTGGACCTTCACCATCACCACGGAGACCGGGGACACCCACTCCTGGACCTGGGCGGAGATGATGGCCCTCCCGCAGCAGGAGACGGTGACGGACATCCACTGCGTCACCCGCTGGTCCAAGTTCGACACCCCGTGGCGGGGCGTTTCGCTCGACGCGTTCTTCGAGGACGTGGAGACGGCCGCGGACTTCGTCACCGTCGACAGCTACGGCGGCTACACCACGAACCTCCCCTTGGAGGACCTCCTCGACGGCCAGGCCTGGATCGCCCACTCCTACGACGGCTACCCCCTCTCCCCGGAGCACGGCGGCCCGGCCCGGCTGCTCGTGCCGCACCTGTACTTCTGGAAGTCCGCCAAGTGGGTCCGCGGCCTTCGGCTCACCCACGAGGACGAGCCCGGCTTCTGGGAGTCCGTCGGCTACCACAACTACGGCGACCCATGGCGCGAGCAGCGCAACTGGGGGGACTGAGCATGCGCATCGCCTGGCGCCGGGCCCGGCTCGAGGGGCGTCACCCGCAGACCGCCACCGCCCGCTCCCTGCTGTTCACCGTGCCGGGCTGGCCCGGCCACCTGCCCGGCCAGCACGTCGACGTGCGGCTGACGGCCGACGACGGGTATCAGGCCGTACGCAGCTACTCGCTCGCCGCGCCCGCCGACGGCGACCGCATCGAGCTGGGCGTGCAGCCCGTGCCCGGCGGCGAGGTCTCGCCCTATCTCGCCGACGAGCTGCCGGTGGGCGCCGAGGTCGAGGTGCGCGGCCCGCTCGGCAACTGGTTCGTCTGGCGTTCGGAGCAGACCGAACCGGTGCTGCTGGTCGCGGGCGGCTCCGGAGTCGTGCCGCTGATGGCGATGATCCGGGCCCACCGGGCGGCGCGGTCGGTCGCCCCCTTCCATCTGCTGTACTCCGTGCGCACGCCCGCCGAGATCTGGTACGGCGACCAGCTGACCGACCGCGGCCCCAGCCTGGACGTGCACCTCCTGTTCACCCGCCAGGGCCCGCCCGGCGACAACCGCGCGGTCGGCCGCCTCGCCCAGGCCGACCTGGAGAAGCAGGCCGCCCGTCTCGAGGCGACCAGTCCCGTCTTCGTCTGCGGTCCCACCGCCTTCGTCGAGACGGCCGCCGACCTGCTCACCGGCCTGGGTCTCGACCCCGCCACCATCCGCACCGAACGCTTCGGCTGACCGGAGGCCCCCATGGCAGACGACACCGCCCATCTCGACGGCAACTGTCTCGCCGGACCGCTCTCGGAGATCCTCTCCGTGGAGGCGACCACGGCCTGGTGGCGCTGCCCCGAGTGCGCCCGCACCGGCCCCCTCGCCGGACTGCACGTCTACGGCCCCGACCCCGGCCTCACCGCCCGCTGCCCCGGCTGCGCCCACATCGCCCTGCGCCTGGTGCGCGACGGCGACCACGTCTGGCTGAGCCTGGGCGGCGGAACGGGCGCCTTCCGCTTCCGCACCGCCTGACGCGCCTCCACCCCAGGCAGCGGATCACCGTGCGTTCGGCGCCGTGAGCACCGGGTACCCGGGGCCTCCGCGAATGATCGGGAGGTGCCGCCGTGGACGCTACGGGCGACCGGATCGCGGACCCATGGGGTGAACGCACGCCCTACGAGCCGGGCACCGCGCGGGCCACCCGTACGGGCATCCGGCTGCGCCGGGGCGTCGGCGAGGACGAGGCGGAGCGATGGGTGCCGTCCACGTCCCAGCCGCACTCCAACCGTGACGCCATGGACATCGCGGTGCGGGACGGCCGGATCGCCGGGGTGCGTGGCCGTGCGGTGGACCGGGTCGGCCGCGGGCGGCCGGGGCCCAAGGACCGGTACGGCCGGCAGGCGGGAGCCTCCCCGGACCGGCTGACCCGCCCCATGGTCCGCGAGGCCGGCCGGCTGGTGGAGTGCGACGGGGAGCACGCCATGAGCAGGGTCGTCACCCGCACGCCGCCGCCGAGAACTACCTGCCCTGGGAGATGCTCGTCCAGGCCGCACAGGCCACCCGCGACGACCGGCTCCTCCAACTGGCCTCATCCTGCCATCCGCAGACACTCCGTCAGATGCGCTAACACGATGATCAAGAACCTGTCTTCGCAGCTGCTCACCACCGTGGGCGTCGGCAAGGAGTGAGCGCCAGATGACCCGCGAACTCCCCGTGCTGCGCACCCTCGACGAGGTCGCCGACCTGGTGCGGCGCACCCCGTGTCTCTTCGTGCGCTGGTCCCACGGCCCCGACGCCGACCGGGAGTTGTCCGAGAGCCGCGACGCCCTCACCGGCATCCCCATGTCGGGCCTGTCCGCCAACCCGCTCGACGTCGAGCCCTGGTGGGAGGACCGGCCCGTCGAGCTGTGGGTGGCGCGCAGGCTGTACGACTACTCGCATCTGCCCCGCGACAAGGGCGAGGGCGTGCGGCCCTGGATCCTGCGGGGCCGCGTCCAGGGGCGCGGCCCCGACAACGAGCCGCTGGTCGGCGAGGTGGAACCCGTCGGCTGGATCGACGACCAGGTCATCAACGACGCGGTGTCCGCGGTGGTGGAGCAGGCTGGACCGTGGGGGCCCATGCGACGGGCGGAGACCTGAACCGAGGGCGGCGACCGTCGTTACGACCGCCCGCCGAACTGCCAGTCGTGGACCTCGACGTCGGCGTATCCGCCCGGGGACAGGACGGCGCGGGCCGCGTCCCGGTCCGGGGCGCGCAGCAGCACCGCCGTACCCAGCCATGTGGCGCCGTCGTCGGACAACAGGGGGCCGTAGGCGATCAGTTCGTCCCGCTCGGCGGGTGGATCGAGGTCGACGGCCGGCCCGGAACCGAGGCCGAGCACCAGGTACCGGTCGCCCCCGGTCCGGCCGCCGGGGAACTCCCACATCGTCCGCCCCAGCACATTGCGCCACCGGCGCAGCAGCACGTCCCGGTACACGCCGGCCTGGTAGTTGGGCTCGTCGAAGGCGAACGCGCGGGCGGCGGCGGGATCCGGCAGATCGAGGATGTGCACACTTCCGGACGGCGCGTCGCCCTCGCTCGGGAAGGTCGGCCCGCGAGCGATCATCTCCTTCGCGTGACCGTCCATGTACGACCAGTGCGCCTGAAGCAACTCCTCGCGCAGCGCAGCCGATCCGGCCCGGTCACGGTGATAGCAGAAGAACTCCATGCTCCGGGACTCTCGCCGACACACGGGCACATCTCAACCGGCTTTTCCCGTGAGGGCGTCTCGCCGGGGAAGAGCAGCGGCCGACGTGGCACGGTGGTGTCATGACCATCGAAGTGCGTCCGGCCTCGGAGTTCGCGGACGTCCGTGCCGTGATCGGCCCGAAGTCGCCCACGGCCACTGTCTGCTGGTGTCTGAGCCATCGGATCCCGTCCAAGCTGGACAAGGAGCTGCGGGGGCCGGCCCGCGGGGAGTACGTCGCCGGTCTGTGCCGCTCGGTGCCGCCTCCCGGCGTGCTCGCCTACGACGGCGACGAACCGGCCGGCTGGGCGGCCGTGGCACCGCGCGCCGACACCACCTACGCGCGCAGCCGCCAGATCCCGCACCTCGACGACCTGCCCGTCTGGTCGCTGTGGTGCATCCGGGTACGCCCGGGCCACCGCGGAAAGGGGGTCTCGCACGCCCTCATCGCCGGCGCCGTGGACTTCGCCCGCGACCACGGCGCCCCCGTCATCGAGGCGTACCCCCTCGACAACGGCGACGCCAAGGTCGACACGACGATGGCGTACGCCGGTATCAGGAGCAACTTCGAACGCGCCGGCTTCGTCCACGCCGCCGACACCACCTCGGTACTGGCCGGCCATCCCCGCGTCCTCATGCGGCTCGACCTGCGTCAGAGGTGATCCACGGTTTCCCGCAGGCGGGGGAAGAGGGGATGCGCGGGTGGCAGGGTTTCGCCGGCCGCGGTCAGCTGAGCGGTGATCCGTGCCGCGGATTGGGGGATGAAGGGGTGCAGCTCCTCGGCCAGGGTGCGGCATGCCGTGATCAGCGCGGCGAGGACCGCGTCGAGGCGTTCGCCCGCCGCGGTGTTGCCCTGCCGTTCCGCCCTGGCCAGCTCCCAGGGGCGGTTGGCGTCGACGCAGCGGTCGGCCTCTTCCACGATGGTCCACACGGCCTCGGTGGCACGGCGGAAGTCGAAGCCGGCCAACGCGGCGTCGATCCGGCCGGGGGCCTGTCCGCAGACGTCCAGCAGGGACCGCACGGCATACCGGTCGGCGCCCAGGGAGGGCACCGCTCCGCCGCGGTAGCGGTGGACCATGGTGACGACGCGGTGGACGAGGTTGCCGAGGCCGCCGCCGAAGTCCGCGTCGGCGCGCGCGACGAGCCGGCCGGGGGTGAAGTCGGCGTCCCCGACGCGGGGGACCTCGCGCAGCAGCCACCAGCGCACCGCGTCGGTGCCGTAGGCCGCGGCCAGCGCGGCCGGGTCGACGGTGGGGCCGCCGGACTTGCTGATCTTGCGGCCGTCGACGGTGAGGTAGTCGTGGACCAGGACGTCGGTGGGCAGCGGCAGCCCGGCCGACAGCAGGATGGCCGGCCAGTACACCGCGTGGAAGCGGACCACGCCCTTGCCGACGAGGTGGGTGCGGTGGTCGCTCCCCGCCCACCAGCGGCTACAGGCGGGATCGTCGGTGCCGTAGCCGAGGCTGGTGACGTAGTTGCCCAGTGCGTCCCACCACACGTAGACCACCTGGCCGGGATCGTCGGGCACGGGGATGCCCCAGCCGCGGGCGCGGGTGCCGGCGCGGGAGACGAAGAAGTCGCGCAGTCCGCCGGCGATCAGGGCGAGGACCTCGTTGCGGCGGGCGGCGGGTTCGATGCGCAGGTGTCCGCCGGCGATCAGGTCGTGGAGGCGGTCGGTGTAGCGGGACAGGCGGAAGAACCAGTTCTCCTCCGCGATGTGCTCGGGTTGGGTGCCGTGCTCGGGACAGCGTCCGTCGAGGAGTTCGTCAGCGGTGCAGAACTGCTCGCAGCCGACGCAGTACAGGCCCTCGTACGCCTTGCGGTACAGGTCGCCCGCCGCGGCGCAGCGGCGCCACAGCCGCTCCACGCCGACGCGGTGGCGGGGGTCGCTGCTGGTGCGGATGAAGTCGTCGAAGGACAGCGCCAGCGGGCCGCGCAGCGCGGCGAACGCCTCGGCGTTGCGGTCGACCAGCGTCCGCACGTCCACGCCGGCCGCCTCGGCGGCCAGGACGTTCTTCAGGGAGTTGTCGTCGGTGCCGCTGAGCAGCCGCACCTCGGCGCCCCGGTGGCGGTGGTGCCGGGCGAGCGTGTCCGCCTGCACCAGTTCCAGGGCGAAGCCGAGGTGCGGGCGTGCGTTGACGTAGGGGATGGTCGTGGTGATGTAGTGCCGCGGTGTGGTCACTGGTCCTCCTGCCGGTGGCGGGGCCGGGTCCGCACAACGCGTCGAGGCCCCGTCCCGGGGCCTCGGATTCGGTACGCGTCCGTGCTCAGCAGCCCCGTCGGCGGGGCATCGTCCGGTGCTGAGGCGAAGGCGTGATCATGACGTCGACCGTAGCAATGACGGCTTGCGGTGCGCACCGGGTTTTGCGGCGGCGGGCAGGGGGTGCCGATCAGCGCTCCGCCGCGCGTCGGGTCACGGCTCCGATGGCCGCCGCGGTGGCGGCCAGCACGGCCACGCTGGTGAGTGCGGCGGGGAGGGAGAACCAGTCCGCCATGAAGCCGATGGCGGGCGGCCCCAGGAGCATGCCCCCGTAGCCGAGGGTGGACGCGATCGCGACCCCCTCAGGACCGGCGAGCGTACCGGCGCGTTCCACGGCGACCGGGAAGAGGTTGGCGAGACCGAGGCCGGTGATCACGAAGCCGACGAGTGCGAGCCACAGGGCGGGGGCGAGCGCGCCGAGCAGCATGCCTGCCGCGGCGGTCGCCCCGCCCGCGACCAGGGTGCGGGTGCGGCCCAGGCGTTCGAGCAGCCGGGTGCCGGTCAGCCGGCCGATGGTCATGGCCAGCGCGAAGCAGGAGTAGCCGACGGCCGCGACGCCCGCCGCCGCGTCGAGGTCCTGCTCCAGGTGCAGGGCGCTCCAGTCGGCCATCGCCCCCTCCCCGTACGCCGTGCACAGGGCGATCAGACCGAAGGTGATCACAAGGGGACGGGCGGTGGTCCCCGCGCCACTGGGGGTGGATGTGGCCCGGGGTGCGGGCTCCGGCGGTACCGGGGGAGCGATGCGCAGGAGGGCGCGGCCGGCGAGGAGAGTGACCAGCAGCCCGATCGCGGTGAGGCCGAGGAGATGCTCCGTGGGGGACAGCGCTCCCGCGACCAGCGCGCCCAGCCCCGCGCCGGCCATGCCGCCGAGGCTGAACGCGGCATGGAAGCTGGGCATGATCGGGCGTCGCAGAGTCCGCACCAGATCGACCGCGGCGCTGTTGAACGCGACGTTGATCCCGCCGTACGCGCTGCCGAAGACCAGCAGCACGGCGCCCAGCGCGAGGGCCGAGTGCGTGAGCGGCGGCAGCACGACGCTGAGCGAGAGCAGGACACCGCAGACGACGGTCACCGGATGGCTGCCGAAGCGCCGGCAGAGGCGTCCGGTCAGCATCATGGTCACCACGGCCCCGGCGGAGACCCCGAGCAGGGCGAGCCCCAGGGCACTGGCCGAGGCGCCGGTCTGCTCCTTGATGGCGGGGATGCGGACGACCCAGCCGGCGAAGACGAAGCCGTCGAGGGCGAAGAAGACGGTGAGGACGGCGCGGAGGCGGGTGAGGTCGGTTCGGGCGCCCGGCACGACGTTGTGCTGTCGGGCTTTGTTTATTTCCGGCACAAAGTCAGGCTAGATGAGGCCCCGGAGGGGGACAAGGGCGGCGCCCTGCGCGTTCGGCTCGCTACCGCCGAGTTCAAGTGCCGTCATGGTGCCGTAGGTCGCCAGGCCGTACATCAGGTGCGGCACCGCGTCCGATGCCCGGTCCTGCGGTGACCAACGCGCCGGATCACTCACGCCCAGCCGTGCCATCGGCAGATCCGTCGCCGCCATGGCCAGAGCGCCGGTGGCCGCACCGCCCAGCCACCAGGGCATGCGGACGCCGGCCCGGTGCAGCAGCGAGACGGCCGCCCCCATGGTGCAGCCGACGGCGATCCCGGACAGTGCCCCCAGCCCGGAGAGCCGGTGGGCACGGACGTCACCGGACCCGGGGACCGGATGCCCCAGGTCCTGGCTGAGCTTGTCAACGGTCTGGGCCGGAGCCTGGCTCGACGGCCTGCCCCGCAACGCCATGTCGGCGTACGTCACCGCGTCCAACACCGTGGTCCCTGCGGCACCCGCCGCACCACCGCGCACCATGCTCCGCATCATGGGCCGCCGGGTTCCCTCCACGCCTGCCCCGAACCACGGGCGGGACCGGTTGAAAGGGCGGCGACGGCCCGCCCGATCAGTGCCATCCGTCCGGCCATCTGGCCGCATCCCGGTTTGAGTCGCCCGGACGTGGTACGCGATTCATATGACCGAGTCAAAGCGTGAGACAGAGCGAAAATACGACGCTCCGTCGGCCGATGACACCTCGTGGCTTCCGAAACTCACCGGCGTTGCCGATGTCGCGGCGGTCGTGGAACAGGGCACCGACGAACTGGACGCCGTCTACTACGACACCGAGGACCTGCGCCTGGCGGGCGCCGCGGCAACGCTACGGCGCAGGACGGGCGGGGCCGACGCCGGCTGGCATCTCAAGCTGCCGCTGTCCGGGGACAGCCGGGAGGAGGTTCAGGCCCCGTTGTCCCCCACGATTCCCGACACCCTGCGCGACCTGGCCCTCTCCCGCACCCGGGGAGCGGAACTGGTCCCGGTCGTGCGCATCCGGTCCACCCGCAGCACCCGGCACCTCCTCGACGAGGACGGCACGCTGCTGGCCGAGCTGACCGTCGACGGCGTCCGCGCGGACTCCATGGGCACCACCACGACCCGGGCCGCCTGGGCCGAGATGGAGATCGAACTCGCCGAGGACGCCGATCCCGCGTTGCTGGACGTCCTGGAGAAGACACTGCACAAGAAGGGCATCGAGCGCGCGGGCCACCCCTCGAAGCTGGCCAGGGCGCTGGAGGAGACCGGAGTGGGCGCACCGCGCCTGCCGGACGGCCGGGCCGAGAGCGTCGTCGAGGGCTCGGCGGGCGAGGAGGTCCTCAGGTACGTCGACGCGCAGGTGCGCACGCTGGTCGCCCTCGATCCCGCGGTACGACGAGGCCGGCCCGACTCCGTGCACCAGATGCGCGTGACCTGCCGGCGGCTGCGCAGCGTCCTCGGTTCCTACCGGCGGGTGCTCGACCGTGACGTCACCGATCCCGTCCGCGAGGAACTCAAGTGGCTCGGCGGCGAACTGGGGGCGGAGCGCGACCAGGAAGTGCTCGCCGAGCGGATCTCCGCACACCTCGCGGACACACCCGAGGAACTGGTCCTCGGCCCTGTCGCCGCCCGCCTGAAGGCGTGGAACGTCGCCTCCGCCGCCGAGGCGCACCAGCGCAGCCTGGACGCCCTGAACTCCCCGCGCTACCTGGCCCTCCTCGACTCCCTCGCCCTCCTCACGGAGCAGCCCCCGCTGCGCCGCAAGGCGGCCCGCAAGCCGAAGAAGGTGCTCGCCAAGGCGATCCTCAAGGAGTACGACAGGCTCGCCGGCCGGGTGGCGCACGCACTGGAGCTCCCGCCGGGTGCGGACCGCGACACCGCCCTGCACCAGGCCCGCAAGTCCGCCAAGAAGACCCGCTACGCCACCGAACCGGCGCGGGACACGCTCGGCAAGCCCGCCAAGCGGCTCGGCAAGCGCGTGAAGGCCGTGCAGAAGGTGCTCGGCGACCATCAGGACAGCGTGGTGGCGCGGGACCACCTGCGCAGCCTGGCCCTCGCGGCGTACTCGGCGGGCGAGGGCGGCTTCACCTGGGGTCTGTTGTACGGGCAGGAACAGGGTCTGGCCGCGGAGCGCGAGCGGGAACTGCCGCCGGTGTGGGCCGAGGCGGCGAAGCCCCGGTTGCGCAAGGACCTCGGCGGCTGAGGTCCCCCGCTCGGGTGAAAGCCCCCGCGGAATCCGGGTCGGCTCCGTGGCAGTCCGCCGCGCGGGCGGCATGGTAGCGGCGACTCGACACCGGACGCCGTAGGAAAGGGAACCCATGCTCGGCACCGACTTCCGCACCGGATCGCCCAACTGGCTCGACCTAGGCAGCCCCGACCCGGACGCCACCGCCGCCTTCTACGGGGCCGTCTTCGGCTGGCGGTTCGTCTCCGCCGGGCCCGAGGCGGGCGGGTACGGGTTCTTCCAGAAGGACGGGCGGACCGTCGGCGCCCAGGGGCCGCTGGCCGAGGAGGGCGCCGAGCCCGCCTGGACGACGTACTTCCAGAGCGGCGACATCCAGGCCACCACCCGTGACGTGGTCGCCGCCGGCGGCAGCGTGCGCGCCGAGCCGATGGACGTCATGGGCGAGGGATGGCTGGCCCAGTACACCGACCCGCAGGGCGCGCGGTTCGCGGTGTGGCAGCCGGGGCGCACCAAGGGCCTGGAGAAGACCTCCGAGGACGACACACTGGTGTGGGTGGAACTGCACGTCGGCGACCCCGAGGCGGCGATCCGCTTCTACAACGGGCTCTTCGGCTGGCGTTCGCAGGAGATGGAGGCGCCCGGCATGACCTACCGGGTGCTCAGCATCGCCGACGGGGACCAGCAGGAGGGCTCGTTCGGCGGAGTGGCCCCGCTGCAGGGCGACGCGGAGGACGCCCGCTGGGTGCCGTACTTCGCCGTGGCCGACGCCGACGCCGTCGTCGCCAAGGTGGGGGAGAGCGGCGGCTCGGTGGTCATGCCGGCCGCGAACGTCCCGGACGTCGGCCGCATCGCCTGGCTGGCCGACCCGAGCGGCGCGGTCTTCGCCGTACTGAAGCCGGATCCGCGCCAGGGCTGAAGACCGCCCGGCAGCGCGAGCGGGAACGATTCCAGGGCGGCCCACGTCGTGAGGACGTGGGCCGCTCTGGTTACGAGGGGGCGGTCAGGAGGCGGTCTCACCGCCCGCCGCGACGGGTGCGGTGAGGTCTGCCGCTTCGGGGAGTTCCTCGACGTCGACGCCGCGGACCTGGCTGAGTTCGTGTTTGAGGGCGGCGAG